>NZ_JAEHCA010000059.1:0-9946 GCF_016483345.1 Bacillus cereus group sp. N24 | reverse complement strand
GGCCTAGTGACAGGGTTGCTGCTCTAGTCCGCAGTAGTACATCCACAATAAGGTGATTTTATATTGTATTCGTTTATTTTGAGTCGTGTATCTTCCTATATAAAGAGGATCTAGATACACTCGTAATTTCACAAATCTGTTTTACTGTCATATTTCCTTCTTCATAAAGCTTCATTGCGTAATTCATTCCTGCGTGTTTTTCATGATACTTTTTTACTCTTCCTTGATATTTCCCCTCTTTTTTAGCAAGATTAATTCCCTCACGTTGGCGCATTCGTATTAAGTCCCGTTCTAATTGATTTACTCCTCCCATTACTGTCATTAAGAAATGACTATATGGATTTTCTTCAGATAAATCTAACCAAGTATCTTTTAATGATTTTAAGTTTACTTGTTTATTTTTTATGTAATCAACTAATTCAAATAAATCTCTTGTACTTCGAGTAATTCGCGTTAAATCTGTCACATAAATAACGTCTCCTTCTTTAAGGTCACCCAACATATTTTGAAGTTCAGGTCTATCTTGTGTAGCACCTGATACTTTTTCTTGATATATGATATCTACTCCGATTTCTTCCATCTGCTGTAATTGCCGCTTTGGATTTTGATCTACAGAACTTACTCGTACATACCCTATTTTTCTCATATTTCACACTCCTATTTTGAAACAAGTCATATGGGACGCTCCGAGATACCATTATACCAGAGTTATAGAAATATCCCAATAGAGTAGACTCTATTGGGATGAAAGTGTATTACACGGAATTACACACGAAAATTAATTGAATAATATGAATTTTCTTGAAAAAATACATACCTCTCATATCATAGATATATTTCTCTTCGAATTCATATATAATTTTCATTATCAAATATTTACACTGGAGGTAATTATATGAATTTGTAAATAGAAAGTTTATATATATATTATTTCATAAATTAGAGAGGGTGTATTGTAATGGTAAAACGAGATATTTCTCCAAGAGATCTTGGAGGTAAAGAAGATTCCCCATTCTTACTTTCTAAAGAAGAATGGATTACAATTCAAAAATATACAGGTGATGGAGCATATGTGCCTGTAAATGAAGCTGAAATGCGTAAAGCTTTAGCACTTTCATCTTCAGATGAAATGCCAGATTTTAATGAATTATATTCTGTTTATACAAATGTTAAAAATCACTGTCAAAACTGGACAGATAACACATATAGAGAAGTTCTTGGAGTTGCTAATGAAATTGTAAATTATGCAAGGAGAGCAAAAGTTTACTACAAACCATTAATCGATTATTTACCAGCTATTATAGATGGCGATACTGAGGCTTTAGAAATGTTTAAGAAAATTTGTGAGAGGCTAGCAAAGGAAGCAGCTGAATTTCGTGATCATGCCGGTTCATTGGCAACCATGATTGGAACATTTGCAACTGATACGGCAAATGATTATCAGAGTTTAATAGTGGTTAAGGACAAATATGATAAAAAATATGGTGAACATAGTGAAGAAGTAAAACAACTTAGAGCTTCGGTAGAGCGATTACGGGAAGACTTAGAGGAGTATATGGATGATTATGAGGACTATCAATCTCAATCATGGTTATCTCTATTACTTGGTCCTATTTTTGGATTTGTATTAAAAGGGATTCTCGACAGTACAAAAGGTAAAGCATTAAAAGCTCGAATTGATGCTACAAAACAACAAATTGAAGAATCTGATAAAATAATTCAAAGAAATGTTTATCTGATGTCTTTACTTGATAAAACTGATACAGGCACGGATAAAATCCAAGAGCAAATGGCTGCTGCGCTACCTGTAATACAGAAAATTCACGGTATTTGGAATTCTCTTCATAGTGATCTTGATGAACTTTCCAAAATTGTGATGGAAGATATTCATGATGATCCAGAATTTGCTGATCTTGGAGTTGAATTGGCTATTATGCAGTGGGAGGCTGTTGGGAAACAAGCGGATGACTTCCGAGTTAATGCAGATGTTGGGTTTGTTGTTGAACAATACACAGCTTAAGTATGAAATATTAATGTCACCTTTAATATAAACCGCTCTAATATAGGAATAAATGATAAAAATACAGTTCGGGCAATAAATCTAGAGACAAAAGAAGAATAAGAAGGATAAATTTTCATTTATTCCATACATTCTTTCTTTTGTCTCTCATTTTTTAAATGGAGGAATTCATAATGGTTCGTAGTATTGATTATAAATCTTTGTATGAGGAATTATTAACAAAACAACAAATTCCAGGAGCGTCTTACTTAAATGCAACAAAAACAAAATATGAAATTCGTGATTTATTCGTTGACTTAGGAGAAGTATTTAAGTCAATTGAGGACGATGAATTAACACCAAGAATGATTTCGATCCTTGCGGATGTTGTTCGAATTCCTGACAAATTTATTTGTACTTTACAAGATATACAACTAGTTATTAGAGCAAGAAGAGTGGAAATACAATCAGAAGGGACCGCAGAGATTTTACTAGATTATAAAAATGGAGGCAAGTTAGCTCAGTTGACGATATATGGCAATGAACTTTCTGGAGTGTTACATGCAACTCCAATCTACAATCAAAGTTCTCCACCTCCGTATTCTATAGAACTGAAAAATAAAGGCGTAAGATTGTCCGATAAGGATGGGGTGTTTACTGCAGAAGAAATTACATACGTAGTCCCAACACCGCAACTTCCAAAGCTGTTTACTTCTGTTTTCCAAGTAGCATGTCTATTTTTTGAATCCAGACCGGATATAGCGGCCAATCAGTTAAATTGGTTAAAGATATTTACGACTCAATATGACGGACTAACTTCATTGTGTGTACAAAGCACTTCATTGTTGGCTATTTTAACTGCTAATCGTGGTGATAATACGTTTGTGCCCCTTTTAGATAAAGAACTCTACAGAGATGAAATGAATGCTTTTTTGGGAGCCGCGCAGCAATTTGAGGCGCAATATCATCGTTATTTAGATAAAAATTTATCAATTGATGATCGTAAAAATGCAGCTTTGCTCATGCTAAAACATGAACAAGATACCCTATTATTTAAAGAAACATTAATTAATCAAGCAAAAAACAATTTAAAAAATTCTCGAGATGCCATTGAGACATCTTTACGCCAATTTGAGAAACAGCAACATGTCTTAACATTATCTAGAATTGAGTTCGAGTATGGACTTAAGAAATATGAATATGAACAACAGCTGAGATTAGCTTTCAAAATGGTAAGTACTGTACTAAATTTCGCACAATCTATGGGTTCCATAATTGCTTCCGGAGGAGCTTCTGCCCCCGGAGAGATAATAGGAATAATTAATGCTTTAAAGGAAATTATAGAAGCCGGTGGTGAGCTATCAGCATTAGCTCAAGCATTAAAGGAAAGTATGGAAAAACTAAATGACCTTGTTGAATTAATTAACAAGGTATATGCATTAGCAGAAGATATATCAGAGGCATCAGGAGATATGCAATTCCCAGATGATCTATTTGAAAAAATTAAAGATACTGAGTGGGATATTCCTCAAGAAGATTTAACTGGTAAAGCAACTTGGGACATATTTAAGTTAAAGACAGCTGCAGCTTTAGACGATGCAATTAAGAAAGAAATTGAAGGTGCTAGGGCATATCTACTAGAGTTAGACATTTTAGCTGTATATGGACAAACACTCGCTTCAAATCAAGTAGCTGTCATTCGTTGTGGCCAAGAACTATTCCGTCTGTTAATTGAAAAACATATCCATCAAGCTGACCTTGCAAGATTAGAAGAGTATATTAGAAATCTAGAGGGACAAGAATCTGAAAATGAAGAAATGGAACAAAAGTTGTATCAACGTTATATAGACATGAAGCAAATTCTATTTGTGGCATTAGCAAATTACAAACATGCTTATAAATATTGGGCTCTCCGAGACTCAGATGTAAACCCAAATATCTTAAAAGATGTATCCGAACTAAAAGTGGATGTGGCAACAATACAAACTGATTGTATGCGGGCTTTAAAACAATTTAATCCACCTCCTCAACTCTTTCAAAATAGAATAGTAGAAATTACAGATTCGAAAATTCTAGAGTCATTGAAGGAACAAAGAGAAGCTTCGTGGGAAATCAACTTAAACGATTCCCTTTTTGAAAATGAGTATCGTGTTCGCCTCAAATTAATGCGAATTTGGTTAGATGGAATTGACGCTACTTCTAAAGTACAAATACGGATTACAAATTCAGGACACTATTATGATAATTATATGGAGAAAAAGTTTCAATTTAATTCGGAATCCTTTAATCGAGGATTTAGTTATCAAGGCGTTACCATTATTACTGATGGAATCATTGCGGACGAATTTGCTTACGATTACTTTATTCCAAACCCTTACACAACTTGGACAATTAAAGTTCATGATGGTCCAGGTCCAGATCTTTCCAATGTGACAAAAATTAGAATGGAGTTAGCAGGTTCTCTTGTTGCTAATTATAAGAAAAATAGTCCAGTTTAAATGATTTAATAAAATCTGTTTAAAAGGCAATGAGTAAATACAACTAACAATTATCTAGAGAGGTGTTCATATGAACCATTTAGCCTTTTCTCCACGAGAATTAGGAGGGAAAAATTCTCCTTTTCTCCTTACGATAGAAGAATGGCGTTCATTCGCTAATTATTTAAACAAATGGATCTCAGCACCGACTAGTATCGATCAAGTGAAGGAAAGAATATATCTCATACTCGACGGAAAAGTCAAAAGTAATTGGGATAGACTCATCACAACTTCTACTTTTCGTAGATTAGTTGAAGAAGCAATTACAACGAAGTTAAACGTTATAGAAAAATGTAGGTTCTGGGACAATGGAGGGCATAAAGATATACTTATCATTGCTCAAAATATTGTTGTCTTTGCGGATTTAATTTCTATTAAATATCATAATGATCTTAATCAAGTAATATCGGAAGCACAAGCTGGGAAATTATCCCCAAATACAAAATCTAAATTCGTAAATATATGTAAAGATCTATCTAGTCACGCACAAACATATTATCAACAGTCTCAATCTATGGAAACATCCCTTTCCGAATTTTATTCAGAGATTCAAAAATACGAAGAAACAGTACAAACTTGGTCATATCTGATGTCACAGTTACCATTGCAAAATTCAAATGATTTCGTTGTCGCACAAAACACGGTTGTCTATTTAGTAGCTCCAGTCATGAGTTTGGTTCAGTATAAAGATTCCGTGTGCACTGTTATTCGAAAAGTCCATAGAATATGGAGCGCTATATCTTATGATTTAAAAGAACTAGCAGATAATATTGAGGATATCGAAAATTTGGAGGAGTTCATTGCTGCTTTAGAGTTTGAATTGGCCTTTGAAGATTGGAAAGCAATTCGGGATGAAGCGGAAAATTTTTATAAAAATGCAGAGAACTTTTCTTGAAGAAAAACATTTATAAATGGAGAAAAAGTTTCAATTTAATTCGGAATCCTTTAATCGAAGATTTAGTTATCAAGGAGCTACCATTATTACTGATGGAATCATTGCGGACGAATTTGCTTACGATTACTTTATTCCAAACCCTTACACAACTTGGACAATTAAAGTTCAGGATGGGCCAGACCTTTCTAACATAACAAAAATCAGAATGGAATTAGCAGGTTCTCTTGTTACTAATTATAAAAAAAATAATCCTGTTTTAAATCATTTAATAGAATCACTCTAAAATGGAATGAGTAATATAACTGGAAAATATCTAAAGGGGTGTTCATATGAATCATTTAGCCTTTTCTCCACGTGAATTAGGAGGGAAAGATTCTCCTTTTCTCCTCTCAGTAGAAGAATGGAGAAATTTTTCTAATTATATGAAAAAATGCATCTCACTACCAACTACTCAAAGCATTCTACAGGAGAGAATATCTAATATAAATAACGGACAATTAACACAAAGTTGGTTTAACCTCATAGAAAGAGATACTGCATATTCTACATTGGTACTAACAGGTACAGAAATGACTACTAGGGTAAAAGAAGCCTCTGGATTTTGGGGCACTGGAGGACGTGCAGCAATAATTGCTCTCGCTCAAAATATTATAACTTATGCAAATCTGATTTGTATTAAACACCGTGATGATCTTAATCAAGTTCTATTGGAAGCACATAATGGAAATATGTCTCCAAGTACTAAAACTAAGTTTATAAATGTATGTAAGGATTTATCTGAACACGCCCTAAGATATCATCTAGAGTCTCAAACGATGCTGACATATCTATCTGATTTTTATACAGTAATTGGAGATTGTAAAGATACACATCAAAGTTGCCTAAATTTGATTCCACGCATAGCAATAAGAGATCATCTTGAATATGCCGTTGTACATAATACGGGAACTTTTTTATTAGGTGCAATTAGCAGTGTAATTCCTTCTGAAACAAAGATTTTACCTGTAATTCGAAAAATACATCTAATATGGAGTGCTATCTCTTATGATTTAAAAGAATTAGGGGAGAACATGAGTGAGGATTTAGTTAGTCTTCCTGATATTATTGCTGCACTAGAGCTTGAATTAGCATTTGAAAATTGGAGTGTAATTCGTGAGGAAGCTGAAGAATTTCACAAAAATGCAGAGAACTTTTCTTGAAGAAAAGCATTTATAAGTAGATATTGATAGTTAACATATATACGATTTTTTTAATAGAAGTCACATTATAAAAAAGCTCAGAAACCTCTGTTTTTGAGCTTTTTTGTTTTTTCTATTTATTTGGCTTAGGTGAACGATTATCATATCGAACCGTAGCATCTTAAAAAAATTCATGCTATTTTCAGTTTAATAGGGATTCTTTGATTCATATTTAATTTAAAGGTGCCGTATGGATTAATATGATTATAAAATAATGGTGTTAACCCTCGGAAATCTTCAGGAGTCATTTTGTTAAGTAAATATTTATTATTGTCATACAAGACTTCTTGAACCATTAATGTATTCATAAATACCAAACAATTTTGTAATAATTGAAGTGATAATGCAGATACTTCTTGGTCTTCTAAAGAATTAGACCGAATTTCGCTATTTTTCCCATAAAATATATAGCTATTAACGGAATTCCAATGTTCAACAGTGTTTAAACCTTCATGAATTTCTCGACGAATTTCTTCAAAATGTAAATAATCACACAAGAAAATCGTTTTCATTGCTTTTCCTAATTCACACAGTGCTTGATAAGTTGGATGTTGTGTATCTCTAGTAAATCTTTTTAAAATCGACTCTGCAGAAGCTGTTCCTAACCGTAAAGCAGTTGCAAACTTAATAATTTGTTCATATTGTTGACGAATGAGATCCCAGTTAATTGGTCTACTTAATACCTCTTGTAATTGTGGATACGCCTCATTCATGCCAGTTTCCGGCCGATATAACTTTTGCGAACCAATATTTTTAAAGCGTGGCATCAGTTTAAAACCAAGTAAATGACAAAAAGCAAAAGCAACAACACTTTGTCCGTGTGTATCCACATAATTACGGTCAACTTCCATATCTGTACAATGACGGAGAACTCCTTCCATCATAGAAGCAACTTCAGATGATAGGCAAGATTTAACTTGCGAATAAATACATGCAGATTTCCGATCTGTATGCCAATAAATCATAATGCCACGTCCCTTATAACGAGGATGCCATTCCGTAAGTAAATTTTGATCCCATGTACCAAACTTTTTTGAATCTGATGCACAAGCTGTTGTGGCTGAACCCCATACTTCTTGCATTCGATGAGAGATAATATGGTTTGTTACAGTTGCATTTGCTTTGCGTAAATGCTCTTTATGTATAAATTTATATCGAATATAGCGTAGTTCTCGATAACTATCCTTATGGCTACCAGTCGATACAGCTTTCAAACCTGTATTGGTACCTAAACCAAATAAACTAAGAAGAAGTCGTCTTTGAACGGTTTCTCTATCTAATATCTCCCGATCTGCTGTTGTTTTAAAGTGTTTTGTAAACCCTGTATGAAAATCTGTTTCTTTCACTAAATCTAGTAAATTCATATCAGACCAACGGTCTTTAATTTTATTTTTAATTTGCACTAAAGATTGAGGTTCTGGCTGTTTATCTAATGGGGTAACTCGAATCCATCCTTTCTTATTTTTTGTAATAATCTTTATTTTTGAGTTACCTTTATCTTCTAATCCTCGGTTTAGCATATTTAGTTTTTCTTTCATGGTTTGTACGACCTGTGAAATAAATGGTTCTACATCAAGTGGCATTTTGAGAGCTTGAAAATAGTTCGTTTTTTGTTCTTCAAAATCTTGAGGTAAGTCTTCATCAGGATTACGATAACGATTTGCACCTTCGATCCAAATCTCTTTACAACGAAGACGAATGCGAAGAGATTGTAAAACAGCAATTTCATATCTCATCTTATTTATTCTTTCTATGCCGTTATTATCTTTTTCGATAATAATATCTTTCCATTTTGGCTGGATTACACCATCTATAGGAACTTCATCTTTTACTAAAAAATATCGTTGACCACTTGTTTCATGATTACAAATGAATTGAATTGCCTCAATAATTGGTTGATGAGATGGATTGTTAGAGCGAAAAGTAAGATTTGTTAAAATAGCAAAAAAGGCATTTCTATAATGTCCTCGATAAGAAGAATGCATCTTCATATAAATTTTCTTCTTATACTCTTGTTTCGTTCTTTTCATTTCTTTAATAATATCCTGAATGGTTTCAGAAGTTACAATGGGATATAAAATATCTTGAATGACGCCATTTGGATTTTCTACAGTTGCTTCTAAAAGATTAATAATATATTTATTTTTTCCTTGAACTCGCTGTAACTCTTCTATCACTTCTGTATGAGTTTTATTTTTCGCCCTATTCCCAAACTTATGAGTCATTTCATCAAGTAGATCTGTTAAATAATCAATCACCTCAGCAAGACGCTGCCAAAATAAAATTGCAAGCAAGGTATAACGAATATGTTTGGGATGAGCACGTAATTCAGTAACCGTCTCAGTAGCTGCACGGAGACTATATTTCGTTATTAATTTAGGGGGGATTTGTTTAAATAAACCCGAAGGAATTTGAAGATGTTGAATGGCCAAAAGTTTTTTAACTTCTAACTCCATTGTATTTACACTTCCTTTGCCTGGTGAAGATAACAATTGCCGAAATGTCAAGATATCGTCTTGTTCCTCAGCATAGTATTCTGATTTCCCCACCTTATGAGATTCTTCATCAAAATGAGAGTGTAGTAAAGCGTCTAATCTGGAACATGCGGTGGGAGATAGTTGCTTGTAAGTGGTTGTATATAAATCTTTTTCAAACATGTCAATGGCAGACTCAATCATTCGTTTTAAGCTTCCTACAGAAGGAGGTTCAACTTTCCACATACGAAATAAACTGTACGCTTGCGTTTGTAAGTGTTCTGTATCATGTGTAGATTGAACTTGTTCTCTTAACCACTCAAAAAAACGTTTCTTATCTTTCGCAGTAAGTTCTCGAAACTCAAATAGATTACGTATTTCTTTTCGATGAGCTGTGTAGCTCCGCTCCTTGCCACCCCAACCGTATGTATCAAAAAAATCAGTAACAGCAGCATCAATTTGATTCGCTACATATTGTACAACAACTGTGGGTACATCATGTTTGTCATTAGGAAATCGAGCTTCTTGTTGAAAGTATTTAAGTAGAATTGCAAAACCTAGCCGGTTAGCATGGGTTCGTTTATTCATGATTAAGTTAATTTCATTTGGGAATAAGGAAAATTGTTGTTCTAGTTCAATTTGGCTCCAGTTTCTTTTCAATGCTTGAACCCCTTTTCTCTATATTGTTTTTAAACAGTATAAACTCCAATATAGGAAATGGACAATTAAAGCTTAAAAACACAAAAAATCCATTATTAGGTAATATTACTGCGGACTAGAGCAGGAACCCTGTCACTAGGCCT
>NZ_JAEHCA010000058.1:0-10563 GCF_016483345.1 Bacillus cereus group sp. N24 | reverse complement strand
GTCGGCAGCGTCAGATGTGTATAAGAGACAGGTTATAATCATTATAATTAATACAATAGAATTCATCATTAATTTTATTAGTATAATATCCTTTCACTCATATTAAGTATGTAACAATAAAATTATCAAATACATAAGATAAAATTCTACTATTTACGACAAAATCTTACTATATACGCATCGGAAATTTAATGTTTTAATAAATAACATAACTGGTACGACCACTAAGAAAGGGGCAAATTACACTAAATAGGAGTTTAGTAAAGTTGCAAGTAACATTATGTTGATTTAAATTTTCTTAATATTCAGTTATTTTAAAAGGTCTCGAATCACAAAAGTATTATATTTGTACAAAATTGGTTTTAAGTTTCTACATAGCAAAAGTGATTTTATTTCGCAATAAAAGTATAAGCAATGTACAGTATAATTTCATCTTTTGTAATCTTGTAGGGATTTTACCGGCAAAACTAGGGGGAAATATTATGAGATCAGTATCAAAAAAAGTCATGGCAGGGTTAGGTGTAGGAGCAATGAGTCTATCTATCTGGGCTCCTTCAAGTCAAGCAGCAGCTCCAGCAAATAATGAATATCATACTATTCATTTGGCAGCTAATACAAACATAGCTTGGGATGTATATAAAGGATGGCAATCTGATGATGCAGGTATTGTTCTATGGGATGGAGCCCGTGGTGACAATGAACAATTTGTATTTTTCCCACTTGATGGAGGAGCATATGCAATCGTAAATAAAAATAGTGGAAAACCTGTAGGGATTGGTAATGCTTTCATTGGTAGTGATGGTGTTCGTGATTTTTACAATGACAATGATCAGGGTTTGCGACAAACGAGTTGGACTGGTGCCGCTAATGAACAATGGTATTTACGAGACAAGGGAAATAATAATTTTGAAATTGTAAACCAAGGATCTGGGAAAGTTGCATCTTGGGCGGGGGTTCAAAGGTATGGATTTAAAGATTATGTAGATTTGGATGAATCAAATCCTTCTGATAATAATAGGGTATTTCATATTCCAGCTGCACGCAGTACTTTTTCATTACCAACCTTACCAGCTGTAGGAACTAGACCAAATGCTCCAGATTATAATACAAGTGGGACTATTGATCAACAATTACCTCAAACGTCAAATTCTGTTGTTGTTGGGGCATCTTTAATACCATCTATCATGGTAAAGGATAATGGTGCGAGTGATTATACAAAAATACACAATTCACCATATTATGTCTTAGTAAAAGAAGAATATTGGGAGAAAGTACGCTCAGAAATTATTCCTGCTGGTGCCACTAGTAAATATACAGTTAAATCAGGTGTAAGTGAGATAGATCAAAAAAAGATGTCTGATACGCTTGCAATGAGCTTTGGTTCAGACTTAGGATTGAAATTTGGAGAATCATCTCTATCAATTAAATCGAGTGTTTCAAGAACAATACAAACAGAAGTTACTAAAACTTCTACGAATGCAACGGAAGAAACAGAGGAAAAGAGTATTCCAAGTATACCTGGTAAAAACACAGGATTTACAGCATATCAACTGGTAACAAAATATACAGTAAAGAGAACAGACGGTTCAGTTGTTACAGATCCTTCGATTGTAAGAGACAGTAAGCAAACGATAGCAAGAACAATAGCTAAATAAATAAGAAACATATTGCAATATATTTCAACAGTACGTGGACAAGCAAAGTGAAGTGCTGGAGCCCCCTCAAAAAATGAGGGGGTTTCCCTTGTTATAATTATTTGTTTACTTCAAATGATAAAATAAGTATTTCTATTCCAATTACATATTCCCTCCTTGCTATATTTAAAAGGAAGAAATATTTAGATTCGAAAAAAGAGAAACGTCAAGTAACTCCCAAATACACAATAAGGGTTGATTTTAAGTCACTTTTTGTTTGAAAGGACTTTAATGGAACGAATTGAAAAGGAAAGGATGATTTATATGAAGAAAAGGAATAATTTTATGTTCCAAAAACCGATGAAAGTACTTGCTACATCTGCTATTTTGGCAACTACACTATTTACACCTACTTTAACAAATAACTTGACAGTTCAAGCTGAAACGGTTGCCGCGCAAACTGAAAATCAATATGAACAGAGGGAGTTTAAACTTCCAGGTACAGGAGATTACTATGAAGAAGCACAAAGAGAAAGAAGATCATATACAAAATCATATATGCCAACAGGAATCTATGTAAAACCGAATGAACAAGTTACAATTGAAGTATCGGGAACCAAAAAGATTAAAGCGATTATTGGGACAACTGAATATGATAAAGAAGGAGGAAAAGAAATTGACCTTTCTCCTGGTTCTAACACGATCTCCTCTCCGAACGGTGGTTTATTAGGGTTTGATAACTATCAAAAAACAGGAACAGTTACGGTGAAAGTAACACAAGGCGGGAGCCCTGTTCCATTCTTTGAACTAGGGAAACATACGAAAGAAGACTGGATTGCAATGATGGACAAGTACCCAGATGCACATGCTGTACAATTGAAATCAGAAAAAGCAGTACTTACTGTTACGCAGGATAGTGCCAAGAAATATATCGTGGATCAAGATCCTGTTCCTCTATTAAAAAAATATGATGAAATGATTCGAGCACAAGATAAGATATCAGGGTTATCTGAAACAGACCCGAGTCCGTTGCATCGTCCAACTCGTCGCATTTGGGCTTTTGCAGAAAATCCTAACAAAAAAACTTGGGGCATGTATGCAAGTACTAATGGAGTATTTTTTACTACTGCTGGTAACGCAATCGAAAGTGCTTTAGATGTTAATAAATTTGGATGGGGACAAATGCATGAAGCAGGACATAAAAGGCAGCAACAGCCATGGACGTGGGATGATCGAAGGGGTACGTGGGAAGTAACTGTTAACCTATATTCTTTAGCTGCACAAAAGCAATTATTCCCGAATCAACCAACACGTTTAGAACAAAATAAGGATTACGATAGAGCCTTTACATATTTAAAACAAACAGATAAAGAATATAAAAATATTGACGACTTGTTTGTGAAACTTGTTATGCTTTGGCAACTTCAATTAGCATATGGTGAAGATTTTTATCCAAATCTTCACAAACTATATCGAGAGTTACCACAGAATCAAACTAGATTAGATGCTGAAGGTAAAATACAATTATTTATTTACAATACATCGAAAGTAGCGAAACAAAATTTACTTCCATTTTTTGATCAATGGGGGCTGAAAGCATCACAAGAAACGAGACAAAAAGTAGAAGCTTTAAATAACCCAACATTAATTGCCCCTATATGGGAAGCGACGGATGCTAAACCTGTTAAACCACTAGCTGTATTGTCTAAAAAAATAATGAAAGCAAGTGCAAACAGCGAGGAATCATGGCATGATCCAGCTAGGAATGCAATTGATGACAATCCAAACACAATTTGGCATAGCAAATGGAGTACAACAAATCAATATCCATACAACTTAACGTTAGATCTCGATCAGACGAAATCGATTACTCAAGTAGCGTGTCTCCCGCGTCAAGATGGTGGGATTAATGGCCGTATTTTAAACTATAATATTTATACAAGTATGGATGGTAGTAACTATCAAAAAGTAGCTTCTGGAACATGGGAAAATAGTACGACACAAAAATTGGCAACATTCGAACCTGTTTCCGCTAAATATGTAAAAGTGGAAGTAACGAACGGAAAGAATGGATTTGCTTCTATAGCAGAAGTAGATGTTTTAACTGATTCTTCGCCTGTTAAACCATAAGTATTACCAAAACATACAAGGTGTAACTTTTAAATAAAGTTTGATAAAAAAGCTTGCTTGATTAATAATCACAAGCTTTTTTTGTTTCTTGGGTGTTTTTGTCTATCCTCTTGAAAAGAGGGAATAAGAAAAAAGTAACCCAAAATCCTTACAAATAAGGATTTTGGGTTACTTTTAAAAATAGGTGTGTCAAAACATCTAGAATTCTACTGATATGTTTCAAAAGTGATTTGGTTGTAATTTTGAAATGAAAAGACCTATTTTTTGCTATGTCATATAGTACACTTTTTGACATAGCATATAAATTTAAAATCAATTAAGCTAATTCCCCCTGTTCGGGGATTTGGGAAAAAATACCCAATCTAGCTTATTTAGAAAGGATAACGTTTTTAATACCCCATCACAATCAAGCTAAGAAAAGTAAATGCCCCAAAACGATAAAAACGATCAAGATGTAAAGATGGGGGTATTATGATAGCTTAACTTGATGGGTGCACGGTTAGGCCCCTTTTATAAACGCATTATTTACCAGACAGGTCTTAACCTCGATGATGTTTTACCCTCATTTGCTTCATAAACTAACTTTGTTAAATCTTCCTTGAGCATTTGCATTCTTTCATCGCCTATGTTTTCAATCCAACGTTGTTCAATTTCAGTTAGTATCTTCTCTTTTGCTTGCACTACTAGCCAACCTTTTTCGGTCAAAACAATAATTTTCCCTCTCTTATCAGTTGGATGAGCTTTGCGCATTACATAACCACTTTTCTCAAGATAATCCACCATTTTACTCACAGCTTGCTTTGTAATTCCTAAATATTCGGCTAGTTCTATACCTGTCGCTCCATTAGGAGTGATGCATTTAAACATAAAACCGTGTATAGGTCTAATATCTCCAAATCCCAATTCACTCAATTTGTCATGTAGTTCATTGATTGATGCGCTAAAGGATAATGACAAAAGTGACGTAAGGTCCAATTCACTAAATACTGGATGACTCATACATAAAACCTCCTTAAATGAAGTCAATACGATTGACTTCATCTGATTTCTATTGTACTATATGGCATATAGTCAATCAAATTTACTATAATTAGTTATAAGAGAAATAAGGGATCCAACGAAACAAAAATTAATAAATTATGGAGGTTTCTCATGGCCGACATCGTGAAAATTAGAGGAAGTGTGTTTGCCCCGTATGCTTGGTTAGAACATATTAAAGATCCTACAACAGGAAACCTTTTTGAATATACTGGTGATGCACGTGAATTTACACCATATGCTGTAAACACAATGCGGTCAAGATTAGAGCAAGAAGTGATTATTGATTTTTATAAAAAGAAATTTTTTCACATGCAAATGCTTGTATCGTAACTGTGAAAATTACAAATCCGGATGGTTATATCGAGTATAAAAAAGGGCCCGTTCCATGTTGAGATTGAAATCATTTCGAACAGCACCTATATATTAAGTAGTATCGAAGCTATGCATATGGTTAAAAAACTCTTGAAAACGTTATCAAACATAGTTATAATCTAAGTGGATAATGATAAACAGTAATTGAATACTTTTCACATAGGATTGTGACTGTTCGGCAGGCAAAACCTAAATTCATACCAAGAATACAATTATGCTGTATTTTTGGTATGAATTTAGGTTTTTTATTTAGGCTAATAAGTAGGTGATGATATATGAAAATCAAAAAAGTATTAAACAATAACGTAGTCTTAGTAGAAAATGATAATAATACAGAAATGATTGTCATGGGTAAAGGTATTGCTTTCCAAAAAAAATCGGGCGAAGATATTGATCCTTCCCAAGTTGATAAAACATTTGTTTTAGAAGCAAAAGGTTTAACAGATAAATTAGCCCATCTTATTAACGAAATTCCATCCGAACATTTGGATTTATCGGATGAAATTATCACCTACGCTAAATTAAAGTTATCTGGAAAAATTGGTGATAATATTTATCTTACCTTAACCGATCATATTAGTTTTTCAATTTCTCGCTTTCAACAAGGTTTCATACTCAAAAACGCGTTGCTTTGGGAAGTAAAGAAATTCTATCGCAATGAATATGAAGTTGCCTTACACGCATTACAAATCATTGAAAGGAAAACTGGTTATAAGCTACCTGAAGATGAAGCTGGTTCGATTGCTCTTCACCTCATTAATGCTCAACAAAACCAAAATGATATGGAAGACACGATGAATATGACGAAAATGGTAAATGATGTTTTTACTATCGTTAAATATCATTACGGTTTAGAGCTGGATGAAAATTCAATTAATTATAGTCGCTTTGTTACTCATTTAAGATATTTTGCCTATAGATTGACTCATAATCAATCTGCTATTGAAGGTGAGAAAGAATTATATGAACAAGTAAAGGAAAAATATCCTGAAGCTTATCAATGTACCCAAAAGGTAAAAGCTTATATTGAGTCTACTTATGGTAAAAAACCAAACAAAGATGAAATGCTTTATTTAATGCTTCACATTAACCGTATTACATCACGAGAAAAACATAATAATTGAATCACAGGATTGTGACTGTTCGGCAGGCAAAACCTGAGTTGACTTTTCTTATTCGAGTTCATTATTTCGAATAAGAAAAATCAACTCAGGTTTTTTTATAAAAATAAAATTAAAGGAGTGCTATAAATGAGCTATACAAGCTTAGCTAAAGAAATTCTCCAACATATTGGTGGAGAGAATAACGTCAATAGTTTAGAACATTGTGCTACACGCTTACGCTTTAAAGTAAAAGACAGCAACAAAGTAAATAAAGAAGTATTAGAAAATGTAAAAGGTGTTATTAGTGTTGTTCAAACTGGTGGCCAACAACAAGTAGTAATTGGTAGCCATGTTTCTGATGTATTTAAAGAAATTAATAAAATTGGTAACTTCTCAAAAGATGCTAATGAAACATCTGAAGAAAAAACATCGCTTTCTGGAAAAATATTCGAATTAATTTCTGGTACGTTTACTCCATTACTAGCACCGCTTGCCGGAGCAGGTATGCTGAAGGCTCTTTTAGGCGTATTAGTCATGTTTGATTTGTTATCGGATAAAAGTGGTACGTATGCTATTTTATCTGCCGCTGGTAATGCTATTCTATACTTCTTACCTATTATGATAGGTTTTACTTTAGCTACGAAATTAGGAGCTAACCCATATATGGGTGGTATTATCGGAGCCGCTCTATTAGAACCAAACTTTACAGCTTTATTAGCTAATGGAGATACAAGTTCATTCCTAGGAATACCAGTTATCTTGATAGACTATTCTTCTCAAATCGTACCATCATTTATATCGGTACTTATTTACGCTCAGTTAGAGAAATTCTTGAAAAAAGTTATATACAAAGATTTACAAATGTTTTTAGTACCAATGCTTTCATTAATGATTATCGTACCATTAGCTGCTATAGCATTCGGTCCTTTTGGAACCTATGTAGGTAAAATGGTTGCTACAGGAATTAATTTCTTAAGTGAACATAGCGGACTATTAACTGGGGCTGTTGTTGGTGGTACCATGGTTTTCCTTATTATGTTTGGATTACATTGGGCTCTTGTTCCAATGAGTATCGAAAACTTAATGAACGGTGGAGACCCAATCGACCCAATGTGGGCTGCAAGTACATTCGCTCAAACGGGTATCGCACTAGGTATCTTTTTAAAAACAAAAAATAAAGAAACAAAATCTCTTGCTGGTTCAACAGCATTAACAGGGATACTTGCAGGTGTAACAGAACCAATTCTATACGGATTAATTGCAACTCATAAACGTACATTAAAATATGTTGTTATTGTCGGAGTGATTGGTGGTGCTTTCATTGGGGCATTTAAAGCTGAAAACAATGCCTTTGCCCTTCATTCTATATTTACACTAAGTGGTACAACAACACCATGGCTTCCATACTTCTTAATGATTATCATGACAGTAGGGGGAGCAGCAGCCTTAACATATTTCTTAGGTTACGAGAATAAAGAGGAACTACAAAATACAGAAACATCTAAAGAAGCTGGTGCAACGGTTGTAAAAAAAGAAGGAATTGTAAGTCCTTTAACAGGAACCATTACTCCTTTAAACCAAGTAAAAGATGCTGTATTTGCATCTGAGGCAATGGGAAAAGGGATTGCGATTGAGCCAACTGTTGGTGAAGTCCATTCACCAGTAAACGGTGTCATTACAACGATCTTCCCTACTGGACATGCTGTTGGTATTACATCAGATGATGGAGCAGAAATTCTTATTCATATTGGCATTGATACGGTTCAATTAGAAGGAAAATATTTCAATGCACATGTGAAAACGGGTGACAAAGTAAGAAAAGGACAACATTTAATCGACTTTGATATAGAAAAGATTAAAGAGGCTGGCTACCTTGTAACAACACCTGTAATTATTACAAATACTGCACAATATACGGATATCATTGAAACAAATAAAGAACAAATTACTAAAAATGAAGATTTACTAACTCTAATATTTTAATAACATCTAGCTGATTGGGGATAAACTATACTTATTCCCAATTGGTTGAACATATTTTGGAGGGACACATAATGTTGAATAGCTTCTCAAAACCGTTTCCAAAAGACTTTTTATGGGGGGGTGCAACGGCAGCAAACCAAATAGAAGGTGCATACCAAGAAAAAGGAAAAGGCCTTTCTACAGCAGACGTATTACCACATGGTGTTTTTAGCCCACAAGATTATTCAATGGAAGGCTATTATCCTTACCACACTGCAATTGATTTTTATCACAACTATAAAGAAGATATCGCCTTGTTTGCTGAAATGGGCTTTAAATGCTTCCGTATGAGTATTGCATGGACTCGTATTTTCCCAAATGGTGACGAATTAGAACCAAATGAGGAAGGCTTAAAATTTTACGATGACATATTTTCTGAATTAGCAAAATATAACATTAAACCTATTGTTACCATTTCTCACTATGAAATGCCACTCGCTTTAGTGAAAAATTATGGTGGTTGGAAAAACCGTAAACTTATAGAATTTTATGAGCGCTTTGCTAGAACTGTTTTTACTCGCTACAAAGATCAAGTAAAATATTGGATGACATTTAATGAAATTAATTTTGTTATCCATGCCCCATTTACTGGCGGTGGACTTGAGTTTGAGGAAGGAGAAAATGTAAAACACACACAATATCAAGCGGCTCATCACCAATTTGTTGCCAGTGCTCTAGCAGTAAAAGCAGGTCATGAGCTTATTCCGGATAGCAAAATTGGTTGTATGCTTGCCTATGCTCCAACTTATCCTTATTCTTGTAATCCAGAAGATGTGTGGACAGCCATGATGTTAGATCGTGAAACAGTGTTTTTCACAGATGTACAAGTACGTGGATACTATCCTTCCTATACGGAGCGCTACTTTGCTGAACATAATATTACAATTAAAGTGGAGCCTAGTGATGAAGAAATTCTTCGTACTCATAAAGTAGACTATTTAGGCTTCAGTTATTATAACAGCGGTACAGCCTCTGCAACTCCTGAAGAACATAAGGCTTCTGATGGTAACTTACAATTAGGAGGCGTAGAAAACCCATACTTAGAAGCATCTGAATGGGGATGGGAAATCGATCCGAAAGGCCTTCGAATTGCTTTAAATACGTTATACGACCGTTACCAAATTCCTTTATTTATCGTTGAAAATGGTTTTGGTGCTGTTGATATTTTAGAAAATGAGTCTGTAAATGATGATTACCGTATTAGCTATTTCCGTGATCATATTGCTGAAATAAAGGAAGCTATCGCTGATGGTGTGGACTTAATCGGTTATACTACATGGGGGCCTATTGACCTTGTAAGTGCTTCTACTGCTGAAATGAAAAAACGTTACGGCTTTATCTATGTAGATAAGGATAACGAAGGTAATGGAACATTAAAACGTTACAAAAAGAAAAGCTTCAACTGGTACAAGCAAGTCATTGCTTCTAATGGTGAAGATTTAAATTAAGAATGTATAAAGGATGGTCGTAATTAAAGATTGATTACGATCATCCTTTTATATTTTGTATCTTTAGAGGTCCTACCCCATCGCTATCAAGTTAAGGTTATGAAGTACCCCCTAAACAAAATTTTTTATCTCTCTACAATTATTTATGATTATTAAGCTCATTTTTTTTTCGTTTTGGGGAACAACCAATTTTTTAATTTGATAGCGATGTGATGATACCCCTAATAACCAACATGTTTATAATTCTTTTTTGTTTTTCTTATCTGAATTTTTCTTTATAAAATTCATTATTACAACAAATATCAGAAATAGGGCTATGCAAGAGAGTATTACAGTGTATTTAGTTGAAAGGTAATCAGTTATCATTTTTAATCTCCTATTCTACATGAAAAATTAGTATTAAAAGTATTTTTTTACTAAATTATAATATTATTTTTGAAATTTATATATATCAAGACATACGATTTAAGGCAATTTTAATAAAAAATTCATTTGAAAGGAAAATGGTTAGGATGTGAGTTCAATATGATTTGAAGGGGGAGAATGAAGTACCATCACGACTTTCACCAAAATCACAAGAAGTCATACAAGGGATAGCACTACCCATAAAGCACAAAAGACGTTATCCTTTCTGTATGGAGTGAACCCTGTGAATGAGACGATAAAAAACACCTCTCTAAATCGTAAGCATCAGTTATGATTTTAATGGAGGTGTTTTTCGTATGGGGAAAAAGACGCATTATCCCGCCGAAATAAAGTGGAAAGTAGTTGAAATGAAACACCAAGGATTCAAAAATAAAGAAATTATGGATG
>NZ_JAEHCA010000057.1:0-10761 GCF_016483345.1 Bacillus cereus group sp. N24 | reverse complement strand
GTTATAACAAGGGAATGCTTGTAAACTGATCTATACTGCATTCCCTTATTGTATGTATGCTATATTTCTATTCTTCTTTTTCCGACATTAGAACCCTATAAAAATATCAACCATACTTATTTTTTAAACAAACCGAAAAAACCTTTCCGTTTTTGTTGCTGATTTTGTTTCTGCATATCTCTAATGTTTTCAAGCAATAACTGATCTCGCTTCTCTAGCTTCTTCTCAATAAAAACTTCTAATTCACTGTTTTTACCTTCTACTTCAGTTAACTTTTTCTCCGTATTCGCTAAATGCTCTTTTGTCGTAACCAATTCATTCGTAATTTCTTGCAATTTTTGAACGAGTGCTTGATTAAATTGATTTTGTAACTGCTGATTTTCTAATACTTCATTCAATTTCTTTTCTAATTCTGATTTTTCTTCTTTTGAAACAAACGAATCAAGTTCTCCATTTCGCCATGCCCGAACTTGATCGTAAGACCATTTTTGCACCTGTATTTTTTCTTTTATTGCTTTTAATTCTTCTATATTTTCCTTCGAGTATCTACGATGTCCTCCCTGACTTCGCTCCGTTTGTATGTTAAATTCGTTTGACCATACCTTTAGCAAATCGGGTGTGATCCCTAAAAGATCCGCAACAATTTTCGGTGTATACATTTCCGATTTTAGTTCCAATTTTCATTCCTCCCCCAAAAACGGAATACGTTTTTCACTTAAAAAATACGATTAAATCAACATTCCAATCAAAATCGGAATGTACTTACAACCGATTTGAAAACCGATTTTAAAAACGATTTAATTTCGAAATACATTCCGATTTTAACACCGATATGTATTACTTCTCGATAATAACATCAAAATCTTTTTTTATTTATACAAGATTTTATGCAAAAAAAGAAGAGCAAGGATCCTCAAGATCCCCGCTATTTCAACCATGTATAAAATCATGCATATCAATTTTACTAGAAAAGAAAAAAGAACCCTATAAAAACAAGGGTTCCTCGTTTATCCTTGCTACCGATAATAGGACGTTATGTTAACTCTCTATGAATATTTTATACATGATTTCCTACGCTTCGCTTTTTTTATCTCTTTCCTTTGCTTTTGGTCTGTCGACTTGGCAATTCTTCTTGCATGACTTAATCTTCTCTAACTAAATAGCTTTTATTCTTATCTTCCCAGTATCTATACTCATAGAGTACTTGTTCATCAAATCGCTGTAAATAACCTCTCCAGTTATTCGGAATATATTCTTCAAAAGATATTGATTCCGGATAATTAGAATAAAAAATTAAACGCTCAAAATCTATCAGGAAACATGGATTATAATCATAATAGGCTTCTTCTCTATTAGTTCTTAGTTCCCTTAAAAATTCTAACCTAATATCTTCTGTAAATCTTTCATATTTTTCTATTTTTTCTAAAAAAATAGCTATTGTAGTCTCATTTAAAATACTAATGCCTTTTCTTTCTTCTGGATATTCACTAGGAGAGTACCCAGCTTGATTATAATCTAAATACCATAAATCCGGTTCAGTTATATACCATTTGAACTTATTTTTATATTTTACACCTACTATAATATTTTCTGCATATAAAGGCTTAATCATTTAATTAGTTCTCCTCTCTTACTTAATAAGTTTAGCATTTTGGCCATATTCTACCAATCACCGACTAATGGGGTCAGGTAATTCGTATGCAACATCTTCAAATCCATATTCTTGTCGGAACTTCTCCAAGAGGAGTGGGAGTTAATCCATTAACCAATCGAATTTATATAGCAAATGTAACTAGCAACAATGTTTCCGTAATAGATCGAATAACAAATACCGTGATTACTACGATTTTAGGATTTTCCTCGCCATTTGGTATAGGAGTGAATCCTTAAAAAACATTAATCAATAAAAGAAAAATAGTACAGTTAACATAATTATCGTTATCTACCGCTAACGGAAATTATGTTAAATAGAGATATTGGAAAGGGGAACAAAAATGGACGTACATGATTTCATTGATAATATAAAGAATCGAAAAGATTTTATTCGCTTCATTTCCTTACTAAGAGAGGACTATGAAAAACATAACATAGAATGGGAAAATCCTAACTTAGATCGGTATTTGGAGGCATTAGAAGCATCAGCAACAGATATTGATGGTGCTTCTAAAAATCTAGATAAAACATTTCCTAAACAACCATCTTGGAAACTAATGGCTGAACTACTACTTATGGCCGCTTATTACGAATAACTTCCAATAACCGATTTTATGTAAATAAACACAAAAGTCCTCCAGTTAAACAATCCGGAGGACTTTTAATAGTTTTCTAAGTTATCTTCCAAATACACTCAATCCTAAATAAATCAAACTATAACTAATCAAAGCACTTGCAAGCATCAAACCTATTTTTAATAATTTGTCTTTTATATTAGGCCTTACTTCACTTACAGGTTTTCCCTCTATAAAATCAACTATTTGACGATAAGTTTTTAAATTATGCTCTTTTTTTATGTTTTCAACTTGCTGTGATGAAAACATAAGCAAAATCGTAAGTAGCAAAGGTATTATAAGACCATAATAACCAAAAAAGTAAAATACAGGTGCAATAGAAATAGGAACTATAATCATTAATGCTAACATGATGTAACTCCACTTAAAGAAAGTTGATTTTTGAAGTTCTTCTTTCATGATTTTTACATCTCCTTTAACTAAATCATCCAGGGAGACATTAAAGAGAATACTCATCATTAGTAAATTATGAATATCTGGATAGTTCCTTTCATTTTCCCAGTTAGAAATAGATTGTCTGGAAACATGAATTTTTTCTGCTAACTTCTCTTGGGACATATTATCCCGTTTACGAAAATATTGTATTTGTCTACCAATGTTCATCTATACATCTCCCTTAAGTTTGAGATTAAGTTAAAGGCTAATTAAAGACTACCAAATTTCTTTATAATAACGTGATTCTAAGGTGTAAAAATGTTTTATCATGCTATTTTCCCTTGTTTTTGGGTGTGAGTGCTGGCTCGTCGTGTGGGGGCGAAACCCCACATAGCGTTAATTCCATATAAAAAAAGAAGAATAATTTGAACGGAAGAACAGGCGGTTCGGCTGGTACAATTGCTGATCCAAGTCGAGCAACTTAACCCCGTTTTTGGTCTGTTCGGCTTGGCGAAAGCTAAAAACCAGCCGAAAAAAGTTCCGCAAGGACAGAAAAAAAAAGAAAAGGCGATAGCCTTTAGGTGAGGATTAACGAACCGACTTTTCTTTTTTTGAAGGTGGAGATTTTTGAGCGTTATTTGCTCAAAAATACTACCTGTTCCTTGCGGAACTTTTAGCCTTTAATAATAGTGATAATAGAGGGCATCTACAAAAAACGTGTGAATCCCTTGATATGACTGGGTTGAATGCACTTTTTAGGGTGTGACGTTTTCGTCACACTTTTAAGTCTTTTTGTGACGTTTTCGTCACACCTAAAAAAATACAAATAAGTAATGAAGTGGATATATCGCTTTGAAATACATATAAAAAAGACTATATCAAATTGATATAGTCTAAAAAAATCTGGCTGGTAATTTTACCTTTTTACCATTTTGATCTTTAAGATTTCTCAAAGAATATTGAAACAATCTCATCGTTAATTTATCAAGTTTCACTTCATTTTTTCGAGGTGCACAAATCATTATGTAAGGATTTACCACCCATGTTCTAGGACTTACAGTGCGACCATTTTCAATAATTTGTCCAGCACCTTCTGGATTAAGTAAAATTTCTTTTTTCTTTAATGAATTCATAACCAAAGAAGTTTTTTCTCTTGATTTCCCTATCATTTCAGCAATTTCAGAAACAGTTGCTGCTTTTGGTAACTCATAATCTTCCTCAGCGCTCTTTCGTTTCCTTTTAAATTTATCATCTCTACAAATGATAACATTACTTCTAAATTCCAAATAAGCTTGAATTCTAAATAAAAAACTTTCTTCTGCTTGAGTTAAATAACCAATACTATTCAACAAATCTAAATTTCTGTGCATTACTTGATTAAATGGTTCTCCAGCAAATGGATCTTTATTAGTTCCAACATAATGATCTTCTCCAGTTAATTCTTTTAACTGTTGTAAAAGAGATTTTTTTAGTTCTTCAGCTTGATCTCTTTGTTTTCCATCTTTCTCAAAATCTCTTTTTCTAGCATTTCTATCAGCTTGATTTAAAGCTTGTCCCAATTCTTCATTCATTGTTAATTCCTCCTCTAAATTGAGGGAATCAACAAAAACACCTATTTTTTGCTATTTGATTATAAAACAAATTATGATAATCTATAATCAGATAAATGAAGTCTAGGTATTTTCGTAGAATACCCTATAAAAAGAGTCATGTTCCAGCATGGCTCTTTTTTTTCATTCTATCACGTTTTCAATAACCTTGAAGATAAAAACAAAGTTTCCCTATTTTTTTACCGTTCCCTATCAAAATCTCGATGTCTACTTATTTCTCTCTTATGTTCACGTTCAAATTGATTATCTACTCCCTTACTATCCAATTCATTTTTAATAATCCCTCTAAATACCTTAAATTTCTCTTTAAAAGCTTTTTTCGTCTGTTGATACAAAACTCTTATATTCTCCTTCAAATCCTTTATATGAGTTTTTAACGAACCTATTTCAATATTTAATTTTCTATTTTCCTCTTTCAACTCTAAATTTATCTTTTGGGATTCTTTTAAAGAATCATACAAACTATCAACTTGACGATTCAATTCCCTATTTTCTTTTACCAAATCTGTATTCTGCAAACGCTCATAATCTTTTTTTACAGTGACTGCTGCAGTTATCAATTCTTCTACTTTTTCGAGTTGCTTTGGAGAAAAAACATAATTCCCTGTCTCTTTTTCAATAATTTCAGGTTTACCAATTAATTTTGGTTTTACCTCTGTCTTGATCTCTTTCTTTTTGGTCTTTAACGTAATTTTATTATTAGGTAATCGCTTGCTTATCTCGGTAAATTGATTCTCTATATTAGAAACTGCTTCAGCATATTCCTTGTATTGACGGACTTTCATATATTTATGTGAACCAACATTAGCACGCTCAAAATTCGGAATTTGTTCTTTAGCCAAAGATTCAATATAGGCCGTTTCTAATTGTCTCCAATTCGCAATTAACTCCGTCCCTTTTCCTTGTACGCCTTGTTGTTGCAAGGCTCTATCCATTCCGACACGCCTCGTTAATCCTCGACTACTTTCGAAATTCGGTACATAGTTAATATGTAAATGCGGATTGGCTTCATCATCATGTAAAACCATGTTATAGACTGATAGATTTGGATTTCGCTCTTGAAACGCCTCTGCATACTGTTTTAACGCTTCTTTTTTAGCTTCCCTATACTTTGGGTCATCTTTACCTTCTCCAACCGCTACAACCAATTCTCGTTGCTCATGTGTCTTTTCATTTTTATATATTTTGTCATAGTAGTCCTGAATCTTACGGTCATTTCGTTTTTGCTTCTCATTATACTTGTCCACCGCTTCTTGAAAGACATCCTTATATACACTTCGGATATCCTTTTGAACAAAGTAGATATTCTCGTCTAACCTGGATGGATCGATGCCAGGATTCCCATAAATGTTTTCTCTGTTATTATGGCTTAATGAACTTTGGTGAGATTGATTAAATGAGATAGAGAACAACATAAAGTGCCACCACTTCCCCTAGATTAATTGATACAATAAGTCTAGCAAGGCAACGAAATTGTGTCAATTGACGTAACCCTATACTTATTTTGACACTAACGTATCAAAATCAATAGGGGTCTGCGACGCTTTTCGGCTTTGCCGATCCATGCCCAGCATGGCAAAAACAAACCTTGGGCTTTGCCCAAACCCACTGGGGAAATCTTCCCCAGACCCCATTCATCGAACTCCCCATCCCCTCAATCCTTGAGGGACTCCCTCGCCGGTAGGCAGGAACAAACAATCGTTTGTTCAATGCCAAGAGGGTTCGGTTGTAGACTAGTTGGTCAAGTCAAATACTCCCTTCGCTTCGCTAGGTCCGTTTTGATTGACCAACGCAAACAGCTACCTATAATTTAATCCCTCACTAACCCTTTTTAATTCTTTAATAAAATCCTATAGATTTTATTAAAGAAACAAAAAAATAAACAGCCAAAAAATATATTGATTTTTTAACTGTTTATTTAAAAGAACTAATGCTAGCCCAAATCAATTATTCTAGAAAATGAATTTTGTAAATCAATATCATGAGTAACAACAATAATGGTTTTTCCTTCATTATGAAGCTTCTTTAGCAATTTAATTACTTGATCACGATTCTCTCTATCCAGTGATCCTGTAGGCTCATCGGCCAAAATAACATCACATTTTTTCAATAAAATTCTAGCTAACGCAAGTCTTTGTTGTTCACCACCACTTAAAGTATAAACTTTAGTTGTTAAAGAACAAGATAACCCAACTTGTTTTAATGCATCTTCCATTAAAATCTTTTTCTCTTTTTTAGAGATCTTCTGAAATTTAAGTGCAACTTTCAAATTTACTTCAACTGTTTCATTATCCATTAAAGCATAATTTTGAAATATATAACCTAACTTATTTCTAAACAGATTTTTTCTATTTTTATATGGATTATCATCCCCTTGAATAACAACTTTACCACTATCTGGTTCATCTAATAACCCAATTATATTAAGTAATGTAGATTTCCCCGCACCACTTTTTCCCATAATACCAACAAATTCATTATTATAAACACTAACATTAAAATCTTTAAAAATATATTGATCTCCATATTTTTTGGTAATATTTTCTAATTTGATGCCTATTTCTTCCTTCATATACTCATCCCTCTTTAATAATTTGTACCATTTTCTTTTGTTCACTTTTCTTAATCAGTAAATAAATGAATAGATTCTCTAAAAGAGAGATACAAAAAATAAGACCTATAAAATTAAACTTCTCTAATATGCATAAAATTAATATTGAAACAAACCAAATAAAATTAGTAAACAATAAATAAAAATTATGTCTTTCAAAATAAGAATAACCATGTATTCTCTTAATAGTATGTTTCAGTTTATATTGTTCTAAATAATTTAATGTTGTAAACATACTTATAAACAAGTAAGCTAACAAAACAACAAATAAAACAACTAAAGATTGATATGCTCTTTCCAAATGCATTTGAATTATACTTTCAATATCATCGTAAGCATTATAGAGTTCTGGATAAAATTTTTGTAACCCTAAATTTTCAATCTGATCCTTAATGCTATTATATGGTTCTTTTTTATCTAATAACTTTATAAAATAACCACTATTTCCAACAGCTGTATCATACCATGCAGCCTCATTACCATTTGCATTAGTTAATATCATCGCGATACCATCATAAAAATGATTATTAGTATCTGCTGCTATATCATTAGAAAAAGTAAAATACGATTGATTGTTATCTATCCAAATTATATTTACCGTTATATCCTCTTTAAAAGGAAGCTCTTTACCAGCATCTCTTAAAAAAGTGTTCTTAACTTTATATTTTTGAAGATAATATTCTTTTTCAAAATATCCTCTTAATTCTTTTTCTTCTTTTTTATACTTTTCTGGAACTAAAACCGTAAGTTTATCATCATCTTCTTTAATATCAATTAACTTACCATCTAGCCCATATATTGGATTTAATTTTAAATAATTATTATTTATGAGTATTGTTTTTTCTTCATAAACAGAAACACCTTTAAGTTCTATTCCATTCTGTTTTGCTATATAGGAATCAGAAAATTGTATTAAAATTGCACCTCTGTCATTTGTATACTTAAATAATTTATATTGTTTATCAAACATTTCAAGAATAGCTTTAGGATTATTACCATTTGGTAAAGGCGCTTTAGTCGGCATAATTCCATACGATTTCATTTGTTCCCATTCATTTGCGTTTTTATAATAATATCGATAAGAATCCAGAAAAGTAATATAAGAAACAAAAAGTAAATATAATATAATCACTGAAAAAATCACTTTCATCAGACTATTTACAATTTGGATTTGCTTTAAAGGTTTTTTATTTTTTATACTTGCAGAAATAGAAATTTTACCAACTCTAAAAAAAACAAGAGACATAATAAAACAAACTACCATACCAATTATAAATTGGTAGAAAAAGTAATTCGTTATTGTCTTAAACCAATACAAATTAAATAATAAATTTTCTACTGTTATAAAAATCACAACAATTATAGTAGAAATAATTAAAGCTAAAAAATATAATTTAAATATTTGTAGAAAATATTTCTTCCAAATATCTAAAGGCATATAACCGTTTAATAATCTAATAGCGGAATTTTTATACTCTAAAAAATAATAATAAATAATCATAAATAATGATAAAACATACAATAAAATAATAGGAACTATTCTTAACCAAGATGAATCAATAACAGGATTGTATTCATAACTAGAATAATTAATTTTCATACCTAAATCTTTCTGTAATTTATCTATATAAAGATTAATTTTATTTTTATCTTTTAACAAAACTACATAATCTCCAGCCACTGATCTATCTTTAGGAAACGATTTTAAGGGTTTAATACTAAAATCAATTCCCTTTTTATAAGAAAATATTTCTCCTGTTACACTCTTATCTTTTAATGTGGAAATATTAAATTTATCAGATTTATCATTTGGAAACGCTCCATCTAACAGTGAAAACTGTTTAAAATAAAGGTCTATATCATGTGTAAAATAAACATATTCTACTGATTTGTTTTCTGGATATATAGATTTAAATACATTCGCATTATAATCATTAGAAACCCTAAATAATATTGATAAAAACTTCTCTGAATCAATTTTCAAAGCGTTCTCATCAATGGTCATAACAAAACTATCTTCTTTTCCTGCTTTTTTCATTGAATCTTCTTGTTTACTAGAAATCAAATCAAAATATACAAAAAATGAAAAAGAAAAAATAACTATGTATAAAAGAAATATAAATCTTTTCATATATACTCTCTTTCTTCAAATTAATTAAATTAATTATGTTACTAAATTAATAAAAAGAGAGCCTAAAGTCATTATAAAATAAGACTTTTTTATACTCTCTTTTTCTTCTATCTAATTAAATTAAAAACAAATTATTGAACATCATAGTATGATTTATAAGTATTTAATTCATAAAAGTATGGTGATGTAGTATAAGCTTCTACTCCTGGATCTTTCCATTTACCATAACCATATTTCCCATTTGCCATCGCTGATGCTTTGTGTACTCTAGAACCATGTTCATATTTAGAGTATTGAGCCCAATCACGATTCCAACCCATTGTTTGACCTTTACACCAATATCCACCTTCTATATTATCAAAACATTGTCCAGCTTTTGGTGACCATCCTCTATATTTAGAATTTTCACCTTTAATTACAGGTTGTTCACCATTCTCAACATCTGTATAACCAAATTCTGTATAAATCATATTTGGTGTAGAAGAAGATGTTTTTTCTTCTGCCGCAAAACTTGTTATTGGTGAAACCAATACAGCACCACATAAACCTAAAGATAAAATCCCCTTAGATAAAAAACCTTTATTCGACATACAAATACCCCATTTCTCTATATTTTTCACTGATTTAAATCAGCACAAAACAAAATTTAGCACAATTTTCAATAAAGGTCAAATATTTACAAAAAATAAAAAATAAAGTAAAATTTAAAAAATCAGATAAATGAAAGTGTGTTAAATACATTTTTTTACCAAAAATTAACATGAAGTAATTATCACAACCACTAATAACAAGGAGAAATAAAATGAAAAAAATTACTATCTTTAGTTTTATTTTCATCATATTTTTAATTTTTTTATTTATATTTACAAATAAAAAAGAAACCAAAACAAAAATTACTAACAATATACAAAACGAAATCAAAGTAAATGAATTACAAAATAATCTCTTAAAACAAGATGAAAAATTTGTTTATTTCTATCAAACAAATTGTAGTTATTGTAAAAAAGTTTCTCCTATAGTAATTCCTATGGCAAAAAAACTAAATATAGATATGAAAATGTTAAATTTAGAAGAAGAACAAAATGGCTGGAACCTCTTTAAAATTCAAGGCACACCAACTATTGTTCATTATAAAGATGGAAAAGAAATAGATCGTATTGAAGGGGAATATAAAAAAGAAGAATTTAAGAAATGGTTTAATAAAAATAAAGAATAAATAGGAGAAGAAATGAATACAACAAAAAAATCAGAAAACATCTTATTTATATCATGGGCAACATCATTCATTGCAACAAGTAGTAGTTTATATCTCTCTGAAATTATGAAATATGAACCTTGTACCTTATGCTGGTATCAACGTATCTTTATGTATCCATTAGTTATAATACTAGGAATAGCAATTATAAATAAAGATTATAAGGTAAGCACCTATAGCTTAATTCTTTCTATTATTGGAATATCTATATCAACTTATCATTACTTAATACAAAAAATACCACAATTATCAGATATATCAACATGCGGTAGAATACCATGTACTGGTGATTATTTAAATTGGTTTGGATTTATTACTATCCCATTCCTTTGTTTAATAGCTTTTCTAATTATTATTATTTGTAGTACTTCAATAATTAAAATCAACAAAAAATAGTATTAAAATAAAAACATAGTTATAACAAGGGAATGCTTGTAAACTGATCTATACTGCATTCCCTTATTGTATGTATGCTATATTTCTATTCTTCT
>NZ_JAEHCA010000056.1:0-11464 GCF_016483345.1 Bacillus cereus group sp. N24 | reverse complement strand
GATAAACAAGAGATGGGAAGTGTGAAGATAGCAAAAGAAGTTGTAGCTGAACGAATTAGTCATGCAAGACAAAAACGCATAGATCATGAGGCATCAAAGAACAATGTAACGTAAGCTACATTGTTTCTTTTTATAAAAAAACAGGAGGTTATTAGGATGTTATTATTTCGTGAAGATATCGCATTAGGGGTCATTAAAGAGGTTGGAGAAGGTGAACTTGTTTTACTTGTGAAAGAGGAAGAACTAACAATCAAAATTACACGAGAACAAGAGGAAGAACTTGCAGTGCATGTCATGAATCAAGAAAATATGTTAGTTCCGGTTAATGTGAAAACTCATGAGCTTTTCTTTGATACAGCTGAGAGATGGAATGAAGAAGAAATGGAGGAATTACAAAAAGCGAGTGAAAGAGTAGGAGAAGATCATGAGTAAAAGTTATAAGAAAAAGTATCAAACGAAATCACCAGAAGAAAAGAAAGAAGCGGTGCAAGCTTTAACAAAAAAGATGGAAAAAAGCGTAGAAGGTTATTTTCGTACACCGGGAGATTTAAAAGAGTATCTAACGTTTATGGCAAAGTTTTATCGCTATTCACCATCTAATATTTCGTTAATACAGAGTCAATTCGAGGGAGCCAGTGCAGTTGGTTCCTTTTCTTTTTGGAAAGAAAAAGGGTTTGCGGTTAAGAAAGGCGAGAAAGGAATCCAGATCCTTGTTCCAAACCGAACTGTAGCAAAATTTAAGGACAAAGAAGGCACTTGGAAAACAGTAACTAAGGCAAATGAGGAAGAGAAGAAACAAATTGAATCTAAAAGCGTAGAAGTGATGCCTGGTCGCTTATATTTTGCTGTCGGTCATGTGTTTGACCTGTCTCAAACAAACGCAAAAGCGGAAGATCTACCTCGTATTTTTCCGAATCGTTGGCTAGAAGGGAGCGTTACGGATTACCAGAGTTTGTATAAAGGAATGGAAGCCATTGCGGAAAAAAACGGTGTAAAAATTATTGAGCCGAAGCAAGAACTTGGGGTCGCAAAGGGAGTTAGTTACACTTTAACAAAAGAGGTTGCGTTGAATCCTAGAAACAGTGAATTACAAAATGTTAAAACACTTCTTCATGAATTGGCACATGCCAAACTCCATACAGCAGAGACACATATGAATTACACAGCACCAGAAAAAGAGTTTCAAGCAGAAATGACAGCTTACGCCGTTTCTTCTTATTTTGGAATTGATACAAGCGAATATTCATTAGGATATTTAGCGAGCTGGACACAAGGAAAAGAAATGAAAGATAAAACCAAGTTGTTGAAAGAAGTACATGAAACTTCGATTGAATTTATTGAAACAATTGAAAATACGTTAGAAAAGGAAAAAGAAAAAACGAATGAAAAGGGAGTAGATAATATGTCAAAACAAGTGTCTGATAATGGAAAAGAGCATGTAGTAACAGTTGAAATACTAGATAAGGATATAAAAGACGGTGAGATTGCAAAATTACACATGGTGGATGCAGAAACCAAAGAAGTATATCATATGGCAATTTATGATCCGGGCGTATTAGACCGTGATGAATTTTATAATGGCGAAAGGGATGTTTCTAATATTGAACATATTTTTAAAGGAGATGTTTATGAAAAAGTAAAAGATACTCTCCTGGATAGAAACGAAAGTCAATCATTTACTGTACGTGAAGAAGATATGCTTATTCCTTTAAGTGAGTTAGAACAAGATGATCGATACGCTATTTTATTTAATACAGAAAAATATGAAGCGGCTAAAATAAAAGAAAATGAAATGCAGAATGAAAATAGAGAACAGAATGAAAGCGAAAAAAATATTTTACTAGTGGAATACATGAGTTTAAGTAACACGACACAAGAACTCGTTTCTGTTAACCATTTAAGAGAACAAGCAGATAAAAATCGAGCGTTTGAGCCTGTAGAAGGGGCAGAAAAATTGAGTGATAAAGAATTTATTGAAGCATTTAATGAGGCGAATCAAGAAAAGTATGCAGCATTAAATCAGGACGAAATTAATCGTCCAACTATGTTAGTTCAATGGAGCGACAATGAAACTTTTAAGAATAATCAACTGATTCCATTTGGAGAAGCCAATGAAAAAATGGCTGAAGTTATTTCAAGTATTGAAAAAGAAAGAGAAGAAGCTAAAGAAAGAGGTCAAACCATCCCTTACGATCAAGCTCGTTATCATATTGCCATTCCAAAAGAAGTAGATAGGGACTTTGGGAGAATGGAGCTTGTGAGTATGGATCGTATGAATATGGGAGATGGGGACTACAAAACGCCATATGAACAAGTATTAAACGAGAAAAGGTATCTATCGGATGAAGTGAAACAAGCGTTACGAGATGAGGTAGTGAATCATAGAAATAACAAAGAAATACCGATGGAAAAAGCACAAGAAAATCCATTAGAAAAACCGAAAGAGACACCCAATCACTTAGTTACAATTGAAGTATTAGCAAACGGTGTCCACGATGAAGAAGAAGTTGCAAGAATCCACATGATGGATGCTGTTACGAAAGATATTGATTATTTGTCTGTATGGAATCAAGATTCAACAAATCGGGAAGATTTATCTGTTTTCCTCATGGAAAAGAACGGAAAACGGGAAGATTACTCCTTAGATAACATTTTGAAACCAGATTTATATGAAAAGGTTCAAAGTTCTATCTTTGATGGGAGAGGAAATTTGTCATTTGTTGTTTATGAAAAGGATGCAAATATGAGTCTAGATGAATTGGTAAAAGATGAACGATATGGGCACTTAGTTGATAAGGCGGAGGGACAAAAAGATTACTCATTTAATGAAAAAGAAGTGGAATTATATAAAGAAATGAAGACAGATGGATATGCACCTATTGCTTCTCTAGATCAACAAATTCAGCCTTTAAAAGAAAAGGAGCCAACTACATTAGATAAAGATTTAAGCCGGAAATTCGAAGCATACAGACGTTCACAATATGAAGAAACACCAGATAATATTGATAGTATTGTCACTCGTGTAAAAGCTGAAGAGCGATATTATACAACAAAGTATGTTTCGATTGATAATGAGTTGGTAAGCCAAGAACACGTTGTGAAATTAGAAAACCAGGTGGATGAGAAACTTGGAAAAGAAGGAATTACGGTGAATCAGTCTACAAGTTCAAAGGAAATGAATATAGATAAAAAATTTCAGCCATTGAACGGAAAACAAACAAATCATAAAGAAAAAGACAAAGAGCAAGAGTCAGGTAATGTAGAGCAGTCGAAGGCTACAAAGAAATCCGGTAGAAAAAAAGAAACAATGGAAATGGACCGATGAAAAATTGTATAACAGGAACACCAGATTAAATCATTTTTTGTTACTCAATTGAGATAACGGAGAGTGATTTTTTTATATCTAAAAATGAAAGAGGGATACGGCAACAATTTCTTCTTTTTGGAGCCACTCAGCAACTTTTATAGTTTTTTACCAAACATGTAGTGTGTTTTTTAATTATTGAAAGATATAAGATTTATGAATAGAAGTTATGACACTGATTAATATCCTAACTTCATTGAATATCAAATTAAGTGCCATAACTCAGAAGTTGTGATTATTAAGTAAACAATTTAAAGGAATTAAAAAATCCAATTTCTCAGAATATAGAAATTGGATTTTTATTGACAAGATTTAATTGTAAAGTCTGTTTAGTCGTTGGTTATTTTATCCCGAATTATCTGTATAAATTCGCTAAGATTTTTGCTTTGAATATTTTTGATGCCCACTCTTTCGTTTTTATTCCAAAAAAGTATACTGGGTACACCAAATAAATTCTTTTTTTCCTTCAGTTTTGATATATTTTCATAAAAATATTCATTAACCCATGCATCACCAACTAAATCCAGACCGTAAAAAAATAATCTTTTATTTGTGGCAATTAATACTCCAGGGCGTACGGGATGCCTAAATTCAAAAACGTCTAAAGATCCATGAAAAAAATCTAGAATTTTTTCATCTGAAGATAATATTGTCTGGGCTTGGTCTAATATATTTTGCATTGTAGGACTCCTTTATTATCTAATATGAATTGATTATATCCGAAAATTCATAGAATTTAAATTAATTATCCGTAATTAAGAATCTGTACCTAAAAGATCGTTAAAAACCCCCTTTTAGATGCAGATTCTTATTTTAGTTTTGTAAGTGGCTCCAAAAAGAAGGAATCGTTGCCGTACCCCAAAGAGGGTAAAAGGAAAAGCCCTCTTTCTTGTTTATAAAACGAAAGGAGTGAATGTCATGAATGTATGGCTGTTTGCAGGCTGTATGTTCCTTGTAGCTGTCTTTTTGAACACGTTGCTATTATTTGGTCGCAAAATAATGAAAAAGCACAGAAATAAGAAATGGAAGCGTAAAACGGAAATTGTAGATTAATAGGAGGTAATACGTATGGGGAAAACATTATTTATTGCTGAAAAGCCGAAGGTAGCTGTTGAATTATTAAAATCACCTAGATTTAAAAACTCAAAAAGATATCCAGGGAGCAAGCCTTATTATGGTTACTATGAAAATGAAAATTACATTATTAGTTGGTGCCGGGGGCATTTATTAGAACTAAAACATCCGGAGGAGATGGACGAGAAGTACAAAGAATTTAAATTTGATCACTTACCCATTATTTTAGAGCCGGAATATAAAGAGAAATCGGATAGTCTAGAACAAATTCAAATATTAGTGAAGTTGTTAAATCGTCCCGATGTGGATCATGTGGTCAACTCTTGTGATGCAGATAGAGAGGGTGAGCTTATTTATCGTGAATTATATGAATATGCAGGTGTGAACAAGCGAGAATCCCGTCTTTTTATCTCTTCTTATGAAGCCGCAGAATTAGAAGGAGCATTAAACCGATTAGAACCAGGAACAGACTATGACGGGCTTGCTCAATCAGCTAAAGCAAGACAATACCTGGATTATATTCTAGGAATTAATGTTACAAGGGGTTGTACATCGAAACTAGCAAGAAACCAATTCTTATTGGCTTCTGGTCGTGTTCAAATGTGTATCTTGAATGAAATCCGTCAGAGAGAAATCGCTATCCAAAACTATAAAGAACAAACCTATTACAATTTAAAGCTACTAACGGAAAATGGTTTATCACCAGTAATGAAAACAGAAGATCAACTGATAGATCCATCGCCACTACAAAAGCTTGGAGATAGCTTGAAAGAAACGAATGTAATCGTAACGAAATTTAAAGAGAGTACGAGAAAAAAGAAACCAAAATTACTATATAACTTAACGGATATCTACAAAGATGCTCACGCCAAACTGAAGATAAATGCGGAAACAGCAAAAAAGCATATTCAGAGTTTGTATGAAGAAGGCTTTATCACTTATCCTCGTTCTTCATCTAGGCACTTACCTACAGAACAAGTGGAACGAGTGAAAGAAGTAATGGCAGCATTAGAAAAAACCTCCTATGCAAATCTCGTACAACAAGTAATCCCATCTTCTATTACAACAAAACACACTACATTTAATGATGAATTAGTCAGTAGTCACTTTGCCATCATCCCAACAACAAAATTATATGTCGGGACCAACCGAAATCCATTAGAAAAACAGTTATATGACTTAATTGTAAAACGATTTATCGGGAATTTTATGAAACCAGCAATCTACCTGGTAAGAGAAGTACATTTTATAGATCAAGAGGGCAACACATACAGTACAAAAGAAAAGATCCTACAAGAGAAAGGGTTTCTAAGTGTGTTTCAAGAGGATATAGAAGAGGGATCAGTTGAAGCGTTTCAGATACCTATTTTACGAGAAGGAGATTCTTTCAGAATCGTTCAGTATGACTTGATTGAGTCTCGAACAAAGAAACCAGCCTTTCATACGGAAAGTTCCATTTTAACCTTTATGGAGACGGCAGGGCGTAAATTAGATGATGAACATTTGAAAGAACTTATGAAAGGAAAACGGATTGGGACAGTCGCAACGGAAGAAACGTTTATTCCAAAACTGTTAGAGCGAAGCTATATTGATGTTACTAACAGTCAGATTCGAACTACTAATATTGGTCGTGCGTTTATAGATGCTTTTCCGGTAGATGAAATCAAAAATCCAGCTTATACGGCTGAAATGGAAGGGATGATCTACATGATTGAAAAGAATGAAATGAAATATGAGGAATTTGTGGAGAAAACGAATACATTTGTAAAAGACACAGTGGAACAATTAGGCGCAATGGATGATAAGGTGTCTGATAGCATTATTAATACCTGGAATCAGCAGATTGAGGTGTGCAAATGCCCTTGTAGAAAAGGAAAAATCCTTCATAAAGGAAACTTTTACGGGTGCAGTAATTATCCGGAATGTGAAATCTCCTTACCGAAAAAAATTAAAGAAAAAGCGATTCCAGAAGCGCAAGCGAAAAAGCTTTTTGAGGATAAAAAAACAGATCTTTTAAAAGGATTTAAGTCCAATGAGAAGGAGTTTTCCGCTTATTTAGTGTTACATGTAGGAAAAGTTAAATTTCAGTTCCCAACACAAGAGGAGCTGTCATTTGGTAAATGTCCAAAATGTAAAAAAGGGGATATGCTTCATCGTAAAACATTTTATGGATGCACGGAGCATAAAAATGGATGTGATTTTATGTTACCAGCCAAGATAAAAGGGAAAGTAATTCCTGGTAATCAGGTGAAAAAGTTAATTCAGTATAAAACAACGGATTTTATCAACGGCTTTCAAGGAGAAAAGGGAGAATTTACAGCAGCTATCTATATGGAAGCGGACGGAAGTTTGAAATTCCGTTTTCCAACGACTGAAGATCGTACCATTGGTAAATGTCCATTGTGTAAGAGTAGAGTCCTTGTAGGGAAAAGTAACTACTTATGTGAGAAATACAAAAAAGGCTGTGACTTCATTATCTTTGGTACATTCTCTGGTAAAAACCTAAGTAGTAACCATGTGAAAAAGTTATTAGAAAAGAATGTAACGGATCAGATTAAAGGGTTTATCTCAAACAAAAACGGGAAAAAATTTGACGCTCGTTTATCATACAGCGTACAGGAGAAGCGATTAAAATTCTTATTCGGAAAATAAAAATTGAATGTATGTAAAAGAGGACTAGGAAACGGAATAGTCCTCTTTTTTATTTCATTTTATAGAGTAAAGGGGGGATTCCGTAATGGCACGTGTCAGTACGGAGGATGCGATGAAAGCAAGAAAAGTAGACTTGATTTCATATCTGGAAGCAAAAGGTGAAACATTTAAGAAAGAAGGAAACTATTATCGTCATACGGAACATGACAGTCTCATCATTAAAGGGAATCAGTACGCCTGGAATAGCCGAGGGGAAAAAGGATATGGAGCGATTAGCTTTGCCATGATGTACTATGACATGACATTCCCACAAGCAGTGATGGACATTCAAAAGGGGGACTATAAAGAGTTTGATCGTTCAAAAGCTGAAGAGGAGCGCAAAAAAGAGCAGCAGCCTTTTCGTTATCCAAAACATTTAGAGGTGGAGAAACAAACAGAGATCAAGCAGTACTTAATTGATGAGAGGAAAATAGATCCTCGCTTGGTGAATTGGCTGATTAAAAAGGATCTCATCGCCCAGGATAAGAAAAATAACGTGGTATTCAAATGGAGAGAAGAAGGAGGCAAAGGGCAAGTCATTGGTATGAACCGTCAAGGTACAGTAAAAATGGAGAATAAAAGAGGAAGCTTTAAGCAAATTGTCCCGAATTATGAAAAAATCAATGCTGGTTTTACGGTTGATGTAGGTAAACCGGATAAGATTTATTTTTATGAAGATCCAATCGACATGTTATCTCATTGGAGCATTAAACAAAATAATATCCAAAACGCTCGTCTGGTTTCTATGCATGGATTGAAGTCAAAAACAGTGATTCAATCTTTAATGGATGCGAAAAAAGAAGGGCACGATATTAAAGAGGTCATTATGGCGGTTGATAACGATAAGGCCGGGAAAGACTTCATTCAGACGATGAGATGCTTTGTAGATCTTAAAGAGGATATACCAATGAATGAAAAAGATTGGAACGATGTTCGGAAGAAACAAGTGAGTGAGCAACAGGCAGAAGAAACAGCCCAACCAAAGAAAATGAAACCAATTAAAGAGGTGGAGAGAAGTGTCTAATCTACCCCAAATGCCAAACATACTACAGATTTTGATTTGTGGTTTTATCCTTTATGTTCTTTTTCGTATTTGTAAGTTTATGTACCGAAAGATCCAGGAGCGTAGAATATTAAAGCGAATGGCTAAGTCTGGTATTCGCTATATAGACAAAATGGACGGACATCAATTCGAATTATACTTAAAAGCTCTCTTTCGAGAGTTGGGTTATTCTCCAACAGTCACAAAACAGTCAAATGATTTCGGAGCGGATCTGGTATTGAAGGGAAAAAATCGTATTGTCATCCAGGCAAAACGATACGGGATGAAAAATAGAGTCGGCATTAGTGCCGTACAAGAGATATATGCAGCACAAGCCTATTACAAAGCAAATGAAGGCTGGGTTGTAACGAACAGTGTGTATACAAGGCAAGCGAAAGAATTAGCGGAAGCTTGCAATGTAAAACTAATAGATCGTGTAGAACTTCAGAAATTGATTAATAAAATCAATCCCGAATATTCGGCTGAAGATGTGTATCAAGGAGTAAAACCTGCAGAACGGAAATGTCCAACATGTAAACATGATTTAGTCATTCGAAATTCGAATAAAACAGGAAATAAGTTTTTTGGCTGTTCACAATATCCCACATGTACACATACAGAACCAATTCATACATGAGCTGTGATGAAAATCCGGCTCTTTTTTTATTTGTATAAAGAATATATGAAAAAAATCAGTTTAACTAAAAAATGACCCTTCAGATTTAGTTGTATGGGGTTTTGATGGAGTTATTAATATCATAAGTCGTATTTGTTATAAAAACGCATGTAAAGGGAGAAAGGGAATTTATATGCGTTTTTAGGTTTATTAGGAAAATTAAAAAGGGTAGCCATTATTTACGACTTAACCCTTTGTCTACGATCTGACGAATTGCTTCGTTTCGATTCTTCAGCTTATTTTCATGCCAATAATTTTCTATTTGTTCTACTTGTTCTTTTGTAAAAGTAACTAAAATTTGAGTGTACTTATCTTTATTAACAGCCATATTACAACCTCCTCTATAAAAAATATTATAAGTTATATAACTTATATTGACAACTAGAAAAATGAGTAATAGAATGATTATATAAGTTATATAACTTTATTGAGGAGGTTATTATATGGAACGGAAAGTTAAAAAGATGATGGCTGATCTTCAATTTATTATGAATCATGGTCAAATCAGTGTAGATTTTATGGAGCAAGGATATAAAAGAATGCTTTTTAGTGCATTAGAAGCTACGGGAAAACAGTTTAATGTGCATACTAATGAACATAATGAAACAACCTTGTTCTTAGAGTTAGTTTATTAAATTTACGCAATGAGGAGCTGTTAATGATGGAACAGTTAACTATTTTTGACGTAATGGATGAAACTAAAAATAAGCTTTATGAGGTATTAGAGAAAAATGAATTAAATTATAAGATTTCAAAAGTACTATTTATATTCGAACTATGAGGGAGCTGTCCAATATTACTATATAAGAACAACTGACAATACAATTATTGATTTGTGTATCTCTGATTTTCCGGAAATCTTCGCTGTCCATGAAGGATTTAGCGATAAACAAATTAGAAAGATTTACAACTGGAACTTATAAGCTATATAAATAACAAATTTAATTATTGGAGGAATAGAAAATGAAAATTGGTGTATCTGAGTGGAAAGCATTGAAAAAAGAAACAAAGTTAAAGTTATTGCGCTATGCGATGTTAGAAAGTAAGTATAAGTATGCAAAATAAAAGCTCTTCATTTGCAAAAAGCAAATAAAGAGCAAAGTCATGAGTGACCATCTGGGAAAGAAATTGGCACATTTCTTTCCCTCTTATTTTAACATATAAAAAGATGTAGAGAAAAGGGGCATATAGAATGGAAGAAGGTCGTATTTCCTTTCAGCAAGGGTTTAAAGAATTTCTTATAATGATGGTCTGTTTTTGGTTCATTATGTTTCTAATGTATGGTGAAAGCCTGTTACAATAGAATGAAGTCGAAAGTCTAAATACCCTTAGGCAGCTCTCATAGGTGTAAGATCTATGGGGGCTTTTTTAACCAAGGGAATATAAAATTTCACGTACCGTAATTTTTAATAAAAAATAAATTACTCACACAAAAAATAGTCTACATTTATTGGGTTTATGCTGACTTACGCTGATTAGGGGCTTTTATATCGCCTATTGGGAATCGATTTCTTGCAAAATATTTTCTAAATTAATATGGTAAGATTATCCTGTATAGACAAAAAACATTATTGGAGGTAATTATGAAAAAAATATTCAAAATAATAATTACAGGATTATTTGCAACAAGCTTACTCGTTGGTTGTGGTTCAAAAGAAGAACCTAAAAAGGAGTCGACGAAACAAGAAGCAAAACAGGAAATCAAGAAAAATTCCAAGTATGATGAGGAGAAAGTTAGAATTGCTGAGAAATTCCACCCTGTTGTATATCCTCATAAACCAGATGGAACAATTGATAAATTATCCTCGAGTATGACAAAAAAAGAAAAGGTCGATTTATATGACTATGTAGAAAAGAAGGCTAAAGCTGAAGGTATGAATCCAGAGGAATACAGTAAAGTTAAAGGCGAGGAAAATGACCGGAAAGCTAGAGAACAAACCAAAGCTAAACAGGAACAAAAATCTCAAGAAATACAACCTAAGACGGAACTCACTCAAGATCAGTGTGATACTGTAAAGTCTGAAAATGAAATGATGAAAAAGTCTATTAATCAAGGAAATACTAATAGTACGAGCGCAAATGAGTACGAAAAGAATCAACAAAAATTAGAATTATGTAAGAAACAGGGGCTGAGTCAGTAAGGGGCGCTCATGAGAAGATATGTATGAACAATTAAAAAAGTTGAAAGCAATTTTACTTATAGGGGTAGCACCACATCGCTATCAAGCTAACAAAATACAACTACCCCCAGAACGAAATTTTGTGCTAATTTGTAATAAAAAGCTCATTTTTTTCGTTAGGGGTGGATTTGTTTGCTTAAGTTGGTGGGCATGTGGCAGACCCCCCAATAAATTTAATAGCGTATAATTTTCACGTTTTTTCGACGAAACATATAATGTCTTATTCGGGTTTATGTAATATATTCTTTACTTTTTGTAAAAAAGATATTACTATTACGTTAATATAACTGTATAATAGAAGAGAGGAATGACATGCTTGAAAATAATATAGTAGTAGGAAGAGCTGAAAAAAGATGGACTCAACAACAATTAGCAGATGCAGTTGGTGTCAGTCGACAAACTATAGTAGCTTTAGAAAAAAATAAATATAACCCTTC
>NZ_JAEHCA010000055.1:0-11705 GCF_016483345.1 Bacillus cereus group sp. N24 | reverse complement strand
GAAAAAGGCATTATCACAAGCATGTCTCGTACAGGAAACTGCCATGATAATGCCCTCATAGAATCCTTTCATTCTCACTTGAAATCCGAAGGATTCTATGCGCAAAATATAAAACAATCGAATAATGCTAGTATAATACAAACTGTGGATGAATACATCCACTACTATAATAATGAACGGATTCAGAGAAAATTAGATAACATGTCACCTATAGCTTATAGGAAACATGTTGTCTAGGTGTTTTTTCTTTGTCTCACCAAATGGGGGCAGACCAAGTATAGCGTTTTTTTATATTAGATTAAATGAAATATTAAATTATATTAAGATCCTTATGTGTTAAGTGAACACTTATTTTCCTCATATAACGTATTTACATGCTGTTTTAAATTTTTGATGAATAATAGAATCTCTTGACTAGACATTCTAGCATGTTGAAGATGAAATATGTTGCCTTTTCCGATTTCTAACTCGTTTAAATTCAATGTAATAGGGATATTCCTAAAGACATGCCATGGAAAATACAAGTGTACAAAAGTTTCTCTAAAATATATACCCGATCGACAAATTAATACGCCATCCGATCCTTTACTCAAATTACCAAGGACAGAGGTATCTAAAAAAGCAATGATTTCTTCTTCTTTTGAAACAATATATCGTGCCCAAATTTCCTTTAGCTTTTTGTCTGAAATATGACTGTCTACAAATAACCCATTATCGGGTTCTAATAATTCATCGTACGTCTCAAACAAAGAGCAGATTGATTTTATCTCGTCAATTTTTATAACTGGATATATATCATTTTGCTTTGAATTATGGAACGAATTTGTAAGAGCCATAAGTAATTCTTTAAATAACTGCGGTGGATAATCACTGCCGTTAATATTAAAACTTTTTTGTGCATCAAAAGATAAAAAACCATCTTTATCAATTTCGATTTGTTGCACTTCATTTAATTTATCCCATTTCATATTTTCTTTACCTAATAATCAATTTTTCCAATATAAACCCGAACTTGTAAAATAAACACCATATTTTCCTGAGCCAAATAAATTGCAACTTAAAAAAGCAATAATTCGATCATCCGTTGGTAAAGAGAAACGTTTTTTTGCAATTGATAAGAAATCTTCAGGTATTCTAGTAACATAAAATCTAGACTGCTGATATTCTAAACAAATATCAGTTAAACGATTAATATCTATATTTAGCATGATAATTCTCCATTTCTTATATACTTTTAATATATAAATTATAATATTATCAGGTAAATATTAACACTTAAAATCCGCTTAAATCGAGAGGCACTCTATTGGATTCTAAAATAAATTTGTGTTAAATTGAAAAAATTATTATTTATTTTTATCGTTTTGGGGTAGTGTTTTCTTATTAGCTTGATAGCGATGTGGCGATAGCCCTAATATCTTATTTTTCATTAAGAGTTAAGCACCCCAAATCCCCTTAAAAATTTGTATTCGGAATATTATAACAAAATCAAAAAAAGACCCTACAAGAGGGTCTTTCATGAACTAATATTAAGCTTTTTGAACATTAGTAGCTTGTAGGCCACGTTGTCCTTGTTCTACTTCAAACGTTACACTTTGTCCTTCGTCTAAAGATTTGTAACCGTCGATTTGGATAGCTGAGAAATGTACGAATACGTCTTCTCCACCTTGACGCTCGATGAATCCAAAACCTTTGTCTGCATTAAACCATTTTACTTTACCTTGTTCCATAATTGTTGCCTCCTAGTGTGGATACCCACACATATGTTACTACCCTTGTTCAAATACCTTAGACGAAAAACAAAATTTATTCTTAATCTCAAACCGAACAAAAATAGGTCTTTCTTAAATTAACATACTTTCTAAAAAATAGCAAATTTCAAAAATAAATCCTTATAGTAATTAGCCACTAATAGTGGTTGCTGGAGAAAAAGTCACTATGATAGTCATCACAGCAAGAAGTTACCAAAGGATCTCGACAATATCATTAGTTTGATTTTTTTCAGACATTCAACAACTGATAAAATTAGCTATTTTCGAGTTGAATTTTACTTCTGATAACAAAAATTATGTAAACACAAAAGTCCTCCAGTTAAACAATCCGGAGGACTTTTAATAGTTTTCTAAGTTATCTTCCAAATACAATCAATCCTAAATAAATCAAACTATAACTAATTAAAGCACTTGCAAGCATCAAACCTATTTTTAATAATTTGTCTTTTATATTAGCCTTTACTTCACTTACAGGTTTTCCCTCTATAAAATCAATTATTTGACGATAAGTTTTTAAATTATGCTCTTTTTTCAAGTTTTCAAGCTTCGATGATGAAAGCATAAGCAAAATCGTAAGTACCACAGGTATTATAAGACCGTAATAACCAAAAAAGTAAAATACAGGTGCAATAGAAATAGGAAGCATAATCATTAATGCTAACATAATGTAACTCCACTTAAAGAAAGCTGATTTTTGAAGTTCTTCTTTCATGATCTTTACATCTCCTTTAACTAAATCATCTAGGGAGACATTAAAAAGAATACTCATCATTAATAAATTATGAATATCTGGATAGTTTCTTTCATTTTCCCAGTTAGAAATAGATTGTCTGGAAACATGAATTTTTTCTGCTAACTTCTCTTGAGACATGTTATCCCGTTTACGAAAATATTGTATCTGTTTACCGATGTTCATTTATACATCTCCCTTAAGTTTAAGGTTAAGTTAAAGGCTAATTAAAGACTACCAAATTTCTTTATAATAACGTGATTTTAAGATGTAAAAATGTTTTATCATGCTATTCTCCCCAATTTTTGGTTGAGAAGCTTAGTTAAAAATTGTGTAAGAATTGCACGGCTGTGGCATTAAATCGTTGATTCATTTTCCAAGTAACATTTCTGGTACACTATCAAAAGGAACAATTTTTACACGCATAGCGTCACAGCTTGATACAGAAACACATTATTAGGCGGACATAAAGTATGAATAACACTAATCTTTCTTAAAATAACAACCATTTTACGACCATACCAAAAATACATATCAGTACTCCGTATTTCATCAGCTTGAAAAGAACATCCATAAATTTGTCCTTATCCGCCTGATATGCATTATCTTCTTTACTTAATTCAGTCCTAGGTTTCTCGTTAATTTTAGATTTGGTAGCAGAAACTTTTCTCTTTTGAACACCGCTTTTATTAGCTTTTTGATAATGTTTTATCAATTCAGCAAGGTTATGTGCAAAAACCGAATTCTTCTGCACTCCCAGTTCTGATAATAAATCTATGGAATACCATAACCTCTTCCGATTATTTGTAAGAGTTAAAAAAATCTCCGTTCCTTTTATCTTATCTAATATTAAGTTCGCAGCTTTTTCAAAGTCCTCATTTTCGAAAATAGGTCTATCCATTACATTTCCTGGGTTCCTATTATAACCATTTGGAAGTAATGAATCATAAGCCCTTATTGCATTATCCTCAAACTCGTTTAGTGTTGTAAATGATGTATGCTCTAAAGGTATTAAGCTAATACTAAATTTATCTCCTAAATTATAATCATAATGTATTTCAGGAAGATCATATAGAACGTTCATTTCATGTCTTCCTTTTTGTAAAGTTGGTTCTTTTACAAAGTGCACATACGCCCTGTTGAATACCTCTACCGCTTGTCCAATGTAATACAAATCTCTTACACGATTATGTCACACTTGCAAATAAAGAAAACAATGGTTTATCTGGTACACCTATGGAATTTGAATTCTACAAAGAAAATGATGCAAAGCTACACCACGGGGAGAGTATATATCTTCGCATGAAGCACTCAAATTACGACCAATTCCAATATTTAAATTGGTCTAATTATTCTAGTTGGATTCACCTTGCTCAGAAATCTGATAGTTTAGCTGATTTTAAAATTAAAATTAACCTGGATAATCCTACAGAATATAATATCTTTACAGATGATTATCCATTAAATTATGAAAATATAAATGCAAAGAAAAATTGGATTGTACTAGGTGAAAAAAAGCAAAAGCCTAGCTCATGGAAGTTTATCCCTGTTAGATAACCTAAAAAGAAAAACACTCGTCCTTAATCAGAACGAGTGTTTTTTTTATTCCGTATAATACTTTAAATCAATAATTATATCACAATAAACTGGTGAAAACATATATAAAGGTATATAGAAAAAAATGAGATACTTCCTAAAAAGGATACCGAAAGGAAATTAACAAAAACAATAGATAGTATACGGTATAAATAATATTATGCACTGTGCAATTGCTGAAAATAAGCAAGTATGCATTTCATATCAAATACAAAATATGTTCCGAGTGGGAGAATTATGATTAAATGCTTAAAAGGTAACAACTTTGTTACTTTTTGTTGATATATGTCGATTTGAATGTTATATTCATAACAACAAAGAAAGAGTAAACAAAAACCCTTATCAAGTTATATTTCAGAATTTTTAGTTTTCTCTACCTATGTACTTCTTGTGTCGAAGAAGTTTGTGCATTTTTTCCATTCTTTCTTTGTTTTACCCTTAAATGAAAACAATCTGTTTTTATACAGGTTGTTTTCTTTTGTAAAAATATAATTTATTTTATTATTTTAAGGTATTTGTTTAAGTAAGACATGTACTATGAATTATAATATTTATTGCTTATTTATCCTATAATTATTATATGATAATTATAGGTATTTTATTTTTTAAAAAGATTTTTGCTAATGATTTATCCTTTTCCGACAGAAGACTCTTTCCTCAAAAATGCGAAGGTGGGGAACACCCATTTTAGGTGGGAGATGAATGTCGGTTGGCATAGGACAACATGTTCGCTATCATTTACTTGTACAGATTGCTCTTCGTAAACTGAAGATATGAGGTTGGTTGCAGAAAATCGTAGCAACCGTAAAATCTTCAATGTTCTATCGCCCCACGCTTGCCGAAGTTGCGAAAACCAAGCTAAAGTAGGGAGTGTGGTGAGTCAACGTACAAGATACTTATGTTCTCACCGTAGGGACTACGGGTAGAGCCTGCTAAGATAACCGGTGGATACATCGGTGTTCTCAGGAATCTCCCACTTCAAACAGTCCGTAAGGACGTTAGGTGGTGAGTAGTTCAAATATCTAGTATGTTATCTTTTTCTTTTTTAAGGAACAAAAAGATGATGTAGCATAATGAAAAAGTTGTTGTCCTAAAGGACAACAACTTTTTTCTATACTGGTGCAAAAAAATTAATAATTTCATTGAGCAAGAGAATCATTATTTAAATTGTCTGGGTTTCAAAACTTCGCTATGATTCTCGTATAATTAACATTCATAAATCGGTAATATAGATCAAAGTATTGGTTCGCACTACTGATTTCTATAATACTGCTCGTCCATTAATTGGTTGAACTGGTCGGTTATTCGTTGGGAATAATTTATGGAACACTTTAATTTGTTTTTTGGACATCTCTATTGTCTGTTTCATCACAATCCATTGGACATTTTCAGTACAAGGAGGTGTTGTCAAAGACCCCATGTAACGGAATGATGAATGATCTGAAGGAAGAATCTGTTTTATATCAATGGTATGTTGCACATCGGCCTTTATGTTTTTTCTGTGCGGGAGATTTTGCCACATTGCTGCAAAACCTTCGTTTTTTTGTCCTTCTTTTATCATAATACCTACTACTGCTAACTGACCTTGATCATTTTGATGGACTAGATGTAATTCCATATCTGCATGTTTTCCTTCAAATTGGTGCTCACTTGGTGTATGAAAATGGAATTGTTTTAATGTGTAACGATTTTCTCCTAGCGTGAGATAATCATCAGAACTATTTGCTTTTCCCTCAATACTATGCCCATTATTTTTAATAGAGAATGATATTGGTTGATAGTTTATTTGCAAAAGATTATTATCAACTGTTGATTTTATTTGTTCTGTTTTGATATCTATCGGAGATTGTTCTTGCCCATTTAAACACATATTGTATTCTGGTTTCAATTCTCCCCAGTGCTCTGGACCAGTAGTCCCTTTATATGACCACTGCGTATTTTCCTTCGTAGATTGTTTTTGCGGAGCCTCTTGTTTTGCTGTGTTACATCCCATCAATACTACACTCATTGTTAATATAAGGGGAGTTTTATAAACAAACTTTAAGCCTTTCATACTGTTTCCTCCTTAGTTGATAAAACATTGTATTTAAAGAATATTGCTTGTAACTAAAGGTTCTGTTACAAATTCGCCAAAAATATTAAGAATTTAGAGAAGCATTCCTCGATTGTTATGCAATTTAAGTTATTAAATAGAAAAATGGAATACGGAAACTATACAGTTAATTTACGCGAAAAGGAATAACTATGCTTCTTACCCAAGTTAGAAAATCTTTATACAAAGTCAGGTTGCAGGCGATAATTTTTAAATACTATGAGAAATGGAAGTAAGAGCATATTACATTTCTATCGTTCTATTTGTCTTCATGTAGTACTAAATAGAATAACTTCTTACCCATACCCAAAATCGATTATGTAATCTAATTATGATTCAAATTACTTAACCTGGTCATATTTAGTTGGCATTCCTGTATTCATTCCGAAGCATGGATGTTTTATCATTCTTATATTCATCATCCTCATTCCTAATTGATATTGAATTTCATTTTATATTTATTATAATTATATATAAATTATTAAAAAAAAATCAATATAGATTTATATTCTTTGATGTGATACTATGTATTTCTGGTTATGTTGAAGAGTTTTCAACAATAAGTTATTTTCCTAAATCTACGAAATAGAGAAATCAGTTTAATTGGATCTACCTTCCATCAACATCAAGCTAAAAAACAACCCAAATATAAAAAGATTGAATTCTCAAGATGAAAATGTACAATTTTGTTTTAAGTGCGTCATAAAATTTTTAAGTTGATGGAGAGATAGGGTGACCTCTACTAGTTAGTGGTAATATTAGTTTGTGAAAAAAATGTCGAATTTGTGAGAATTTTGTGATTTTTTGTCTTGTGATACTTTATATTTAGTGCTAAACTCATAATACAAAGAAAGAGTAGCCGAAAATATCTCCATCCGAACAGAAAAGACTGAAGATTCAGTATAATTATTAAATGAATAATACTCATGTTTACTACTCTTTCTTTGTTTTATTTTATATATGATATTGAACATTATGAATAGATAGCGGGGTGAATGGAATGTAATTATTCGGTAAAAGTAGAGGATAAGTATTCTGTTGTTTGTATGACATCTTAATGAATAACATACTTATTACAAATATTTGTAGAGAGAATTGAGACGTTTTTTTCAATCTAGCAATGAAAAATGTGAGTTCATACAAGTAAATAAACAGCTACAAATAATTATGAATCTAGTCAACAAACTGAGAATTTCATTGAAGATTCGGTATAACGAGATTTAGCCATGGAGTTTATCATTCATGCAGATTTTAATTAAGATTCTAAATGCATAAGTAGACCGAAATTGATAAACGTTTTTGATGATCTTTTTGAAAATTATAAGACTATCTAATTAAAAATATGAGAAATGATTTTTAAGTGACATTTGAATAAACAAAATTATTTGTGATTTATATTTTTACTAAATGAATCAAGAATTAGTTTAGAACAATTATTTAAGGACAATGTTTTGGTGTATATAGGAGGGAGTATAAAATAAGGATCTTATCTCAAGAGGGGGATTCATTTACGTTTGATTTCTTTAATTACAAAATCAATTACAAAAACTACAAAAACTATCTTTGGCATTTAAAAAGCCCTATATTACGGATGGGAGCATGAAAGAATGCCTATAGGAGGGGGAAAAAGCTTCTGGTGAATAATGTTATAAATCATTTAAAAATGCGATTAAAAAACTGAATATATTGATATTATAAATATAAAAACAATAAAAAGTAATATCAATAAACTAATAGTGTTGAAATATAACATTATTAATCAGAAATGTATGCTCAAAATAAGACGGTAGATATGATATAAAATCTCGGGATTTTATAGGAATGATGAAAAACGTAACTTCGCCAGTTACAATTATATCGAAAATTGTTTAACTTGTAAATATTAAACTTAGTGAAAGTAATGTTACATTAAAAAAATGAAGTTTAATAGAGTACAAAAGAATTATTTATAGAAATTTATTTTCAAGTTTTATGTGTATAACGATTAAAAAAATGGAATACCATCAGCCTATAAAGTCATTGTCATTGCATATTCATATTAGAGCCATCTAATTATAACTGATAGGAGAATGACATGATCAAGAGAGTAACTTCGATTTTTTCGATTCTAATGCTTTTTATATTTACTATAGGTCAGAGTTTTACATCCATAATAGCAAATGCACAGGAGTTAAATACAACAGGATTTGTTGATAGTTTTGCAATCAATAAGACGACGCTTAACTCCGGAGAAACAACAAGAATGGCAGTACAGTTTAGTGATAAATCTGGGAATCAAATGAAAGCTGGAGATACACTAACATTAACTTTACCTTCAGAATTGAAAGGATATAGTGGAACTATTCCATTAAATAATGATGCAGGTGTTAATTTTGGTACTTGTCAAATAAAGACAAATAATGTTGTATGTACATTTAGTGATACAGTTGAGAAACTTCAAAATATTAGAGGGAATTTTTATTTCCAGGTTAAAGCAATTGATGTTGCACAAGGACAAACGGTAACAACTGAAACGAATTTAGGTACACAATTAGAAAAGAAAACGGTAACGATTATCGGCCCGACTGGTGGTGGAGGTGGCGGATCTTCACCATTTTCATACAAAACGGGTAGCATTCAACCAGAAAACACTAATGAAGTACAATGGGTTTTAAATGCAAATACTTCAAAACAAAATGTAGATAGTGATATTGTTTTGGTTGATACTTTACAAGAAGGGCAAACGCTTAATCAAGATAGTCTCCGTATTGGAGGATTTGCCGCTCCAATGACACCAGAAGAATTCCAAGCTCAAGGTTATGGAACGGTTACATTTATTGGTGATAATGGATTTAAAGCTATTATCAATAAAGATAAAGCCAATGGTCTTACTTTTGTTTTTCAATATAAAGCAAATATAACTGATAGTGGAAAGAAATTAGAAGCATTTTATAATAATTATACCGTAGACTACAAGGTTACAGGTGAAGAGCAAGTATCTAAATCAGATAGTGTTAGTGTTAAAAATATAGATCAGGGCGGCGGTGCGCAAGGCGATTTACCTCCTAAGGGAACGTTAAGAATTGTGAAGCACATTGCCGGTGATGAGACAAAAATTATACCAAATGTTTCATTTAACTTGTATACGGAGTCAGGTCAGCAAATTGGTAGTACGTATACAACCGATCAACAAGGTATGGTCGAGGTTCCAAATTTAGACCCAGGTAATTACTATGTACAGGAGATTGCAGGTCCAAACTATTTGGATTTTGATCCTCAAGTAAAAGTACCTTTTACCATTGATGCAAATGCTGATAAAGGTGTAAAGCTTACTATTCCGAATAAAGTAAAAATGACATCTGTTTCAGGAACGAAAACATGGAATGACAACAATGCAACAGATCGTCCAAGCTCAATTCAAGTAGAGTTACTGCAAAATGGAAATTCAATCAAAACACAAGAAGTAACAGCAGTGAATAGCTGGAACTATACGTTTGCAGATTTACCTGCATATGATAATGATGGTAATGCTTATACGTATACAATAAAAGAGCAACCAGTAGCGGGATACAAATCAGAAGTGAATGGCTACAACATTACAAATACAAAGGATGCAAAGACATCTGTTTCAGGAACGAAAACATGGAAAGACGGAAATGCAACAGATCGTCCAAGCTCAATCCAAGTAGACTTATTGCAAAATGGGAACGTAATCCAAACAAAAGAAGTAACAGCAGCAAATAGTTGGAATTATACATTTGCAGACTTAGCACAATACGATATGAACGGTGTTGCTTATACGTATACAGTAAAAGAGCAACCGGTAGTGGGATACAAATCAGAAGTAAATGGCTACAACATCACAAATACAAAAGTAGCGAAAATGGCAGTAGAAGGAACGAAGAAGTGGAAAGACGGAAATGCAACAAATCGTCCAAGCTCAATCCAAGTAGATTTACTACAAAACGGAAATGTAATCCAAACACAAGAAGTAACAGCGGCAAATGATTGGAAATATTCATTTACAAATGTAGAATCATATGATGTGAATGGTAGTACCTATACGTATACAGTAAAAGAACGACCAGTAGCGGGATACAAATCAGAGATAAGCGGTTATGACATTACAAATACAAAAGTAGGTCAAACAACGGTAGAAGGAACAAAAACGTGGAAGGACGGAAACGCAACAAATCGTCCGACAACAATCAAGGTAGACTTACTACAAAATGGTCAAGTAGTTGCGACGCAAGAAGTAAGTGAAGCAACAGGCTGGAAATATGGATTCAAAGACTTAGCGGCATATGATGCCGAAGGAAATGCGTACAAGTATGAAGTAAAAGAACAACCGGTGGATGGATATAAAACAGAAGTAAACGGTTATGACATTACCAATACAAAAGATGCAAAAACATCTGTTTCAGGAACGAAAACATGGAATGATGGAAATGCAACAGATCGTCCAAGCTCAATCCAAATAGACTTATTGCAAAATGGAAACATAATCCAAACAAAAGAAGTAACAGCAGCGAACGGTTGGAATTATACATTTGTAGACCTAGCGCAATATGATGCAAATGGTGTTGCTTATACGTATACAGTAAAAGAACAACCGGTAGCGGGATACAAAACAGAAGTAAATGGCTACAACATTACAAATACAAAAGTAGCGAAAATGACAGTAGAAGGAACAAAAACGTGGAAAGACGGAAATGCAACAGATCGTCCGACAATGATCAAAGTAGACTTACTACAAAATGGAAATGTGATCAAAACACAAGACGTACTAGCAGTAATAGGTTGGAAATATATATTTGCAGATTTAGAAGCATACGATGCGAATGGAGTAGCTTATCAATATGAAGTGAAAGAACACCTAGTAGCGGGATACAAATCAGAGATAAGCGGTTATGATATTACGAATACAAAAGTAGGCCAAACAACGGTAGAAGGAACAAAGACGTGGAAAGATGGGAATGCGACAAACCGTCCGACGACGATCAAGGTAGACTTACTACAAAATGGTAAAGTAATTGATACAAAAGAAGTGAGCGCAGCGAGCGAATGGAAATATGCGTTTACAGACTTAGCGGCATATGATGCCGAAGGAAATGCGTACAAGTATGATGTAAAAGAACAATCAGTAGATGGATATAAATCCGAAGTAAAAGGTTATGACATTACAAATACAAAAGTGGCACAAACAAAAGTAGAAGGAACGAAGATGTGGAAGGACGGAAACGCAACAAATCGTCCAGAAATGATCAAAGTGGACTTACTACAAAATGGTAAAGTAATTGATACAAAAGAAGTGAGCGCAGCGGGCGAATGGAAATATGCGTTTACAGATTTAGCGGCATATGATGCCGAAGGAAATGCATATAAGTATGAAGTAAAAGAACAACCGGTGGATGGATATAAATCAGAGGTTCATGGTTATGACATTACGAATACAAAAGTAGCGCAAACAACAGTAGAAGGAACGAAGACGTGGAAGGACGGAAACGCAACAAATCGTCCAGAAATGATCAAAGTG
>NZ_JAEHCA010000054.1:0-14410 GCF_016483345.1 Bacillus cereus group sp. N24 | reverse complement strand
TCATTAACATAAGAAAATAGTAACGTGCTTTTAACTTCAAAAATAGTCTAAATCCTTAAGTTGATGGATGTGTGGCGATACCCCTATAAGGGGTAGCACCACATCGCCATCAACCTAAGGATGCCAGGAGGATATATGTGAGTGTTATTTCTTTAAATCTCTACGACTATACTAAAGATTTGCATAGCAAATAAACCTATTAAATAGATGTTTTAAAAAATATTATGCAACTTTGAAACTTTGAGACAACGTGCAATCATACACAACACCTAAGATATCAAAGACTGTTTTCTTTTCGTACCGGTGAGATTTCCGCCCGTTTTTCTCTAAAAGATAAAACAAACGCAGTAAAATTTTTAATAATTCATTGGTGTCCTTTTGTAATCCTTCATAAAACAACAGATAATAATTCTTTATCATATAGATAGATTTATATTCACTTAACTCTTTCTTTTTCTTATCCAAGAGTAACTGACGCATTTTAAACATCGTTGATGAACAGAGTAAAATACTAATGAGTTGTCCATATAAGTGGCATTCTAAGCGTTCTCTCTTAATTTCTTTGCACTTGTGAATTTGAAAGAACGACTTCCATGTTTTAAACAAAATTTCAATTTGCCAGCGTAATGAATACAAGTCATGGATATGTTCCATTGGAACATTTTCTGTAGAAAGATTCGTAATATACACGTTGATTCCACTCAATCGTTTACTTCGTTCTTTGTAGGTAATACCTTTCTTTTTTTCTTTTTTGGCTTGTTCTTTCAACCTTTTTTCTGTTTGTTCCTTTGTTAATCGATGAATAATAACACGAGCTGGTAATTTTTGATACTGTCCAATGTATGCCTCTGAAATCTCCATTGTTTGACCAGGGAGCAATTGATTCATGAGTTCTTCCATATCTAACTGAATATAGAGTGTTCTTTTCTTCACGATTCCATTTCGAAAATACTCTGGTTCATCATTCTTACGATAGATTCGAGAATTTAATTTCAAACGTGAGACATAGTAAACGTCTTTATCATGGATCTTCTGTAAGTCATGTAAGTCGAAATATCCTAAATCTCTTATGCACAAGTCTTTTGGTTGAATGGTTTGTAGGTTTGTTGAACCGAAGGTTTTATCATTTTCTCTTCCTTCTCCTACATAAACGTGCAGGAACTTCCCGCTCAATAGGTCATACTCCAATTGAATTTTAATTCCTGCCGTATGGCTACTTCCACCCGAACCTTGATAATGTGAAGAAAACTTATCTGGAAGCTGAAATGTTGTAGAATCTAGAATCCGAATGTGCTTAAAGGTCGTGGTATATTGATGAATTATTTCTTGTGTTGAATGAATTCTTTGAGTTAGAAGGTTAGCTAGAACTTGTTCAAGAAACTGTACTGCGGAAGCATTAAATCGTTGGTTAAGCCCTTCAGGGCTGATAAGAACACCTGTAGATACTTCAAGACAGCTACATAATTGTGTGAGTGATGTACTTGCGACCTGTTGACTAAGCCATACACATAAAGCAACTAACTCCTGTGCTTGATATTTACTCTTTCGCTGAACGAATCCTTTTTCTTTGGCTAGGTGTTCTAGAACTTTGGGAGACATATGTCGTTGTAATTCTTCAGCAATTGGTTGAAGTTCGTTAAGAATTGAAAGATTCATAAAAAAACGCCATCCTTTCCTATGATTCTACAGAAAGAATAGCGTATTTTTTCATTTTAGGCCTCACCATATCAAAAAAAGAAAATTGTACGTTTAGACATAATTTGGACACATTTCTAGGCATTGGTGTACCTTAAGGCTATTTTTTAGCTAAATACGGACTATTTGGCATTGGAAAATCAATAAATTTTAAAATGTCAACTGGAATATTACTTTCATAATAGGAAAAGTCAATAGGCGTTTATAAAGGTATACCTTTATAAACAGATTAGTAACATCTAAGAAACATTGAAATATCAAGTTTATAAAGGTAATTAAATTATATTTATAAACGTTTATTTTTATTGAATACCTTTATAAACGAAAGTGATATAATTGTAGTAACAAATGTAAGGAGAATACCAACCATGGCAAATATTTATGGATATATACGAGTAAGTACAAAAGATCAAAATGAACAACGTCAATTACATAAGATGATGGAACGAGGGGTGGAAGCTCGTCGGATTTTTGTTGATAAAGCAAGTGGACGACATTTTGATCGTCCTCAGTATCAATTATTACGAAAAATATTGAGTACAAGTGATATTGTTTACATAGATGCTTTAGATCGTATGGGTCGTAATTATGATGAAGTAATTTCAGAATGGAAGTACATAACAAGAGAATTACAAGCTGATATTGTTGTTTTAGAGAATGAAACTCTGTTTGATAGTCGTAAATTTCGTGATATGGGTGATATGGGAAGATTAATGGAAGATCAATTCTTATCTTTGCTTTCCTATGTTGCAGATCAAGAACGGAAAAAAATTCATCAGAGACAAGCGGAAGGGATTGCGGTAGCTAAATCTCAAGGAAAACATTTAGGCCGTCCTCAGGTGAACCTTTCGACCTTAAGCAAACAACAAATAAATATAATAGAAGAAACTTATTCAAAGTGGAAGAGTGGAGAGATAACTGCTGTTATGTTTATGGGAATGTTAGAGCTAAGGAAAAACACGTTTTATAAACTAATGAAAGAATATGAAAGCAAATTGAATTGAGCTGGCCAATACCCAGTTCTTTTTTTCTTGTAACAACACTTTTGGAAAATAAAAGGGATCCCGTTAAATCAGGGAGATTTTCAGATGTAGCGATTCCATCTGTTAATCATTCACACACTTACAGGAGGAAGAACAAATCATGAAAACCGCGAGAATGTTTTCAATACTTATCTACTTATTGAAGAAAAATATAGTGTCTGCTGAAGAATTAGCCAATGAATTTGAAGTAAGTACAAGAACGATTTATAGAGATATGGATGCTTTGTCGTCAATCGGTATCCCCATTATTTCATATTTAGGAAAGAATGGGGGATTTACTTTAATTGATAACTATCAACTAGATAAATTTACCTTTAATGAAGAGGAAAAGAAATTTTTATTAGAGGGTTTAACATTAAAAAATGAATTATTTGATACGAATCAACTGTCAATTTTACAAAGAAAAATAGAATTATTGAAAGAAAATAAAGAAGACTATCATTCTAACATTACGATAACATCATCTACCCTGCACAGAGAAATTATAGAAGACGAAACAAAAGGTAAGATAAAAAAAATACTCTCTATAATTGATGAGGGAAATAAAATTTGTATTTCTTATGTTTCACAAACAGCGAATGTATCTAGTCGAATTATTCAACCTTTAAAATTAAATTTTATGAATGGTAGTTGGTATTTAGAAGCCTTTTGTGAATCCAGAAAAGCTTTGAGATTATTTAAATTGACTAGGATAAGAAATATGGAAGTAATACATGACAATACTAGAACTGTCTATACTGAGGAAAACGAGTATTTCACTAATAATACAGCTAAAATGGAGGAAATTATATTACTGTTTTCGAAAAGTGAACTTGGAAAATTATACGATTTTTTTACTGAGGATGAAATAACGGTACTTGAAGATGGGAGTTTAAAAGTTGTCTTTCATTATGACATCAATAAAAATTTGTTGCCGTTTTTATTGATGTTTGGTAGACATGTAAAGATACTATCTCCACTATGGCTTAAAAATGAATATAGGAATGAAATTAAATTTATTTATAAAAGCTGACAGACTGTTGTCATAGTATGAATGCTACACTTTCTATATCAACTAGTAGGAGGAATTAACAATGAATGTAGCAGTTACTGAAAAACAAATTCATGGAAAAAGAATAAGAACAAATAATCAAAATACAGATGCACTACTTAGTCTATGGGAAGAGATTCTTCGTTTAAATTTAAAAGGTGATGTATATGCTGTGTATAATAATTATGAAAGTGATTTTACAGGTGATTATGATTTGCATATTGGTACTGAAGAGAAATTTATTGATGAAAGTAGTGTCATCATTCCAGCAGGCAACTATCATGTTGTAGAAGTAAATCATACTGATCCACAAGGTGTTTTTAACGCTTGGGTGGATATCTGGAAAAGTGATATAAAAAGAGCATATACAACTGATTTTCAATTTCACTCTAAAGATGGTGATATAAGGATATTTCTGTCGGTTGAATAATGAATAGTAAGCTTACTAACTAAAATGGAGGATTTGAACAGATGGAGGAGAAAAATCGAGATTTTTCAGTCGCTGAGATCAGTGGTCAAAATTCCTGGGCTTCCTCTGTCACAATTCATAGTGACCTTCTTGCCACTAAGGATTTTGTCTATAGCCCATGCAGGTTCGAATGTTCTCAGCCACGAAGAGAAGCACAAAACGCTGAATATGGGGCATATATATTTAATTTGAACGCTCTCTCCATTAGATTTCGTGTCGCTAAAATTACTCCTACAAAGGTCGGGCAATTTGTGACTTTGTGGGAGAGAATTGGGGATCGACCGATCCAACCATATGACATATCAGATCCAGTCGATTTGTTTGTTATTAGTACCCGCGATGGGAATAACTTTGGTCAATTTGTATTTCCAAAAGCTGTTCTATGTGATCAGGATATAGTATCTAATAAGGGTAAAGGTGGTAAACGAGCAATACGCGTTTATCCACCTTGGGACAAACCTACGAGCCGTCAGGCTCAAAAAACTCAGATATGGCAGCTAGAATATTTCTTAGAGATACCTGTAAATAGACCAATAGACTGCGTTCGTGCTCAAATGCTCTACAGTCTAAATCGTTAATATAAACAAATTGATAAGACAAACTAAACTACAAACCGGTTCCTTAACGTACAGGGAACCGGTTAATTTGTATCCAAATTGTGTCTAAACGTACAATTTTCTTTTTTTGATATTGTGACCCCATGCCCATCAACTTAAGAAAAATAAACACCACCTGTGAGCTGAACTCTCCAGGTCATCTCACAGGTGGTCAAGATTACTTTAAGATTAAGCTTGTTAATCGTGGCGGTGACAAAATCAATATAGATAGCGGACTATTATTCCATCAATAGTGTACATAAAAAGGCTGAATAAAAGTAAACAAACGGGTTCGGTTTTGAAGTACAAAATTAAAATAAATTAGTACACTAATTGTTGAATTATTGATAACACCAGTTTATGGTTAATTTGAACTGATGGTTTCTTGAAGTTTTTTCATTATTTCGGATAAAACTAAAATTGAATTTGTTGCTTCAAATCCTTCAATATCTAAGGAGTGGTTTGCATTTTGGACAACATCAATTTTTAAATTCGAGTTACTTAATCGGTTAATTTGAGTTGAATTGTAATGATGGTCTTTATTCCCGATAACTAACAGTCCTTGATGTTGACTATTAAAAATAGAGTCAAATACTGAATCGGATCTCAACAGCGGGGTAAGTAAAATCATTTTTGACTTTAAAAATTCATCTCTCTTCATTAGCTCATTTGCAATTGGAATGGTTCCGAGTGATTTCCCTAAAAAAATTGTATTATTGTATTGACCATTTTTTAAAACTTCCACCATCACGGGATTAATATCATCCATCATTATCTTAGTTAGTTCTTCATTGTTTTTTTTCATTGTTTGCTCATCATACGAGTAATGAATATGGACAATATCGATGTTGTTTTGAAGCATTACCATCGTCGAATAATAAAACAACGGGCTATCGTACTGATATCCTGCTCCAGAAAACATAAAGCAAATGGTTTTGGAACCAACTTCTATGTGTGTGTAACTAATTGCTGTGTCGTTGATTTGTATCTTCTTTTTATGAACATTCATTGTTTTCTCCTCTATAACTTTTATGAATATTCTAACATACCTCACCGATTCTTTATAAAAAGAAATTATCCTATTGTAGGATTATTTCTATATCAAATCGATCAAATAAGAAATATAAAGAAGTCTCAAAACCTCCGTTTTCGGTACTTTTACAGTTGAAAACTTAGAAATATATGTTAAGTTAGGTACTTAAGCTAACATGTTGATTAATTAATGGATAATATGCAAAACTATTTTCCACGAGTCCCTCCTATAATTACCAAAAAAGCAGCTCCCTTTTCTCACCTTTAATTCCAAAAACTTTTACTTCTAAATAATCAATTTTACCTAAAAGCAAATTTATCCTTTGATAAATTTGTATCCATATTGCGAAAAAGTCGTTATTCTTTTTGTAGAAATATGCAGAAAGGATGGCATTTTTTATGAATCTTTCGATTCAAGATGAACTCCAATTATTTACTCAGGAATTATATCAATATTTTACTCCTTCATTTTTAGTAGAGCTTGCTAGAGAGTTAGATTTTGTTCAACGAAAGCGTAAGTTTTCAGGACATGACTTAGCCACTATCTGTGTTTGGGTGAGTCAAAGAATAGCAAGTGATTCTTTAGTTAGACTGTGTAGTCAACTACATGCAGCTACAGGAACTCTTATTAGTCCAGAAGGACTAAATAAACGATTCAATAAAAAAGCTGTTTGCTTTTTAAAACATGTTTTCTCTGCATTATAAAAAAATAGAATTTGTGAAACCTCAGTGATTCCAAGTTCTTCACTAACCCATTTTCAGCGGATTCGTATTTTAGGTGCAACAATTTTTCAAGTACCAAACCACTTAGCTAGTGTGTATCCTGGTTCGGGTGGTTGTGCACAAACAGCAGGCATAAAGATTCAATTAGAATATGACTTACATAGCGGGCAGTTTTTAAATTTCCGAGTTGAACCGGGGAAAAATAATGATAAGACCTTTGGAACAGAGTGTTTAGCGACATTACGGCCTGGCAATCTATGTATTCGGGATTTAGGCTATTATTCACTGGATGATTTAGATCAAATGGACCAACGTGGCGTGTATTATATATCGCGGCTTAAACTAAATAATATGGTGTATATCAAAAATGAGTCTCCTGAATACTTTCGAAATGGGACAGTAAAAAAACAGTCTCAGTATATCAAAGTTGATTTAGAACACATTATGAATACCTTAGAACCTGGACAGGTCCATGAAATAACAGACGGTTATATTGGAAAGGATAAAAACTATTCACACGAGTGATTATGTATCGATTAACTGAAAAACAACTTCGTGAGCGTATGAAAAAACAAGTGTATACAGAAAGTAAGAAGGGCATTACATATTCAGAGAAAAGCAAAAGATTAGCCGGCATTAACATATATGTAACCAATACACCTTGGGAGATTGTTCCGATGGAACAAATACATGATTTTTACGCTCTTCGTTGGCAAATCGAAATTATCTTTAAAACTTGGAAATCACTTTTTCAAATCCATCATTGGCAAAATATCAAACAAGAGCGATTAGAATGTCACATTTATGGAAAGCTTATTGCTATTTTCCTATGTTCTTCTACAATGTTTAAGATGCGACAATTGATTTTACAAAAGAAACAAAAGGAATTAAGCGAATATAAAGCCATTGGAATAATACAAGATCATCTATACATCTTGTATCAAGCTATACAACAAAATACTCAAGAAATAACCAAAATCTTGTGCCGTCTATTCAACCTCTTACTGAAAAATGGACGAAAATCTCACCGATACGAGAAAAAAACATTCTTTGATATCCTGGGTGTTATTTATGAGTATAGTGGATTGGAAAAACAAAAGAAAATCGCATAATTTTTTAAAGTTCTGTTAATCTAGGTTTATTTGGCATGCTTATTTTTAAGGAAACAAAATATTTTAAGAGTTTTTTAGTTTATTTGAACGAAAGTTCATGTTGTTTCTGTTCTTAAGTTGATGGGCATGTATTGTGACCCCTTTTATAAAGTAATGAAAGAATATGAAGAAAAAAAATAACAATCATTTTATAAAGAATGAGAGCCGAATTTTCTTAGAATAGAAGATTCGGCTTATTTCATGTCGAAATTCGCACTGGGATCTCATACATATACATGACACTTGACATATATAAAAAACAAATGTAATATATAAATAACAAAAGTAAACTATAGTATTGGAGGGTTTTTAGATGCTTACCAAAGTTAAGCGGATTCGACTTGAAAAAGGTATGACACAGGGAGAATTAGCAAAATTGACAAATGTTAGCAGACAAACAATAGGTTTAATTGAACAAGACGCATATAATCCATCTTTAAATCTGTGTATTAAGATTTGTAAAGCCCTTGGAGTTACTTTAAATGATTTATTTTGGGAGGATTTGTAACAATGAAAAATATCTTAGAAAAAATGTACTTGAGATTTATAAACAAAGTAAGCGAAAGAGATGAATATCAAATACAAGAAATAAACAAAGAGTTTGCTATTGCAGGATTAATGTTATGGTATGCAAATATATTAGCTATGTTTATTATGCTAGTAGTTGATACTATTAATCACACCTTATCCATAGGAACTATAATTATCTTTGTAGTTAATATGTTTTACGCTAACTATCTAATGTGGAAATTAAAAAAGAATAGATTGAATGATATAGAGTGCTCTACAGAAGAAGAATTTTTAAAAAAGAAAAAACAGATTAAAAAATCTAGTATTAAAGCGGGTTTGCTTTGGACCTTTGAAATGTTTATTTTAATGTGTTATGTTTTTCCTTATTTAAGCTCAGGAAAAATATCAGTTTCTTTATCTGATATTATTATATGGATTTGTGCAGGCTTATTCTTTGGTTCTAGCATGTATGTAATTTCATCATTTAATTTAAAAAAGTTATATTAATTGAAATTAGAATACAAGTGAAATATAGTCTATAGAATTAAACCCTTCTTTCTGTAAATTTTAAAATTGGGTTTTATACATTTTTAGGCATACCGTTAGAAATTAAGGGGTTTAATAAATATTGAATTAGTTTTAAAAATAGAATTTTTATTTGCACCCTCATAAAATCACATTTTTATGGGGGTGCTTCATGATTCATATTACATACAATTGCTGATTTTATCTTATATAAATAAAAAGCGATTAAATTAAAAATTTAATCGCTTTTTTCATTCTAATTATTATTAGATATATATTTTATTAGCAACCAGCAATTCCACCAGCAACGCCGCCAGCTAAAGCTCCTACTCCACTGCCATAAATTACACCAGGACCAAGCTCCCAAGTGTATCCAGCTCCTGTTAGGAATCCGCTAACTGCGCCAGAAGCGATGCCTGCTACACATTTACCTGCGCCACCAGCTGAAATTTCTAAAAGTTCTTTTTCTGTAAGTGTCTCTAAGTTCATAATATGATTCTCCTTTTATTTTTTATTAGCAACTACCAACGCCGCCAGCAACGCCGCCAGCTAAAGCTCCTACTCCACCACCATAAATTACACCAGGACCAAGCTCCCAAGTGTAGCTAGCACCATTCAGGAATCCTAATACTGCGCCAGAAGCGATGCCTGCTACACATTTGCCCGCGCCACCAGCTGAAATTTCTAAAAGTTCTTTTTCTGTAAGTGCTTCTAGTTTCATAATTATTTATACCCCTTACTATTATATTTTTGATTATTACACGTAATTAATTAATTAATATAATAAAAACAATATTATTACTATTATATCCATTTGTTAATTGCGATATATCAATCATGTTAATTATAATAACACTTTTTTCCAAAAAAAATAGAGAATATGCAAAATTACATATTCTCTATTTTTTTGTTATATTTGGATATAATATTTAACATGTTATATCCAAATATAAAGGAAATGAGGCTACGTTTTTGTTCAAAAAAGAGTTTGTTTGTATTAGGCAACAAGATTTAAAAGATTGTGGTCCAGCATGTCTAGCGATGATTTCTCGCCATTATGGGTTTACTACTTCTATTTCAAAGATTAGAGAAGTGGCTGGTACAGACTTAGCGGGAACAAATATTAAAGGTTTGATGGAAGCCGGTGAAAAACTGGGGTTTGAAGTAAAAGCTGTAAAAGCAACAAAACCCGAAGATTTAAAAGAAATCCCATTACCTTCAATTGCTCATGTTGTAGTCAATGGTGGTTTGTTACATTATGTAGTAATTCATAAGGTTAAAGATAATAAAATTTATATTGCTGATCCAGAAAAGGGATTAGTTACATACTTGTTAGAAGAATTCTGCCAAATGTGGACAGGTATTCTTGTATTAATGTCTCCTGGACAAAATTTTCAAAAAGGGAAAGAATCAAAGGGAACATTTTCACGATTCCTCTTATTATTAACACAACAAAAAAATTTATTAATACCTTTGTTTTTTGCTTCTATTTTCTTTAATTTATTTGGGCTATTGGGAGCATTTTATTTTAAATTTTTAATTGATGATATCGTAGCAAATCAGTTGATACAGACACTCCATATTGTATCAATTGGAATTATTATATTGTATATATTTAAGATAATTCTTTCTTATTTTCGCACTCATTTAATCTTATATTTAAGTAGGCGAATAGATATTCACTTAATGCTTGGGTATTATCGTCATGTTGTAGGATTACCAATGAATTTCTTTGAAACAAGAAAAGTGGGCGAAATTATTTCTCGATTTATGGACGCAAGTAAAATACGAGATGCTTTGTCAACCATAACGGTTACTTTAATGATTGATACATTAATGGTTACAATAGGAGCTGTTTTGTTATATATCCATAGTCCAATTTTATTTGGTGTGACTTTATTAATAATACCTTTCTATATTGGTATTATTTTTGCCTTCCATAAGCCGTATCAATCCATTAATCGTAAAGAAATGGAAAGTAATGCAAAATTAAATTCTTATTTAGTAGAATCTTTAAATGGAATTGCAACTGTAAAGTCTTATAACGCGGAAAAAGAAGTGTTTTTTCAAACTGAAAGTCGTTTTATTAATCTACTAAGGCATGTATTTAAAAGAGGAATGCTATCCAATTTACAAGGTTCTATTAAAATGGGACTTGAATTAATTGGTGGAACTATCATCCTTTGGGTTGGTTCCATACAAGTATTAAAAGGGAATATGACGATAGGTGAGTTAATTACATATAATGCACTTTTAGCATATTTTTTAAATCCAATTGAAAATTTGATTGGTATTCAGCCTACCATGCAATCTGCACTAGTCGCTGGAGAACGATTAAATGAAATTTTTGATTTAGATCAAGAAAAGAGTGAAAAAGAGGATAATAAAGTCTCTCCTAAACAATTGTCAGGTAAAATCCAATGTTCAAATGTTACATTTCGTTATGGAACACGTAAAAATGTATTAAATAACATAAGTTTTTCAATTGAATCAGGTAGTCAAGTAGCATTTGTAGGAGAAAGTGGATCAGGTAAAACAACCATTTCAAAACTATTAATGCATTATTATGAATCTCAACAAGGGAATATATATTATGATGATTATCATATCAAAGAGATAAGCCGTACTGCATTACGAGATCGAATTGCATATGTCTCTCAAGAGTCATTCTTCTTTAGTGCTTCTATTTATGAGAATTTATGTTTTGGTTTAACACGACAAGTTACTTTGGAAGAGGTTATACACGTATGTAAGCAAGCTTTTATACATGAGTTTATTAGTGAACTACCGTTACGTTATGAAACTCTCTTAGAAGAAAATGCGTCAAATTTATCCGGCGGACAAAGACAGCGTTTAGCAATTGCAAGAGCGTTATTAAAAAAGCCAGATATCTTAATTTTAGATGAAGCGACAAGTAATTTAGATTCTACAACTGAAAAACATATTACCGATATGTTAAAGGAGTTGGGATTACAAGGAGTTACTGTAATTATGATTGCGCATCGATTAAGTACAATCCAGCATGCAAATCAAATTTTCGTGATGGAACAAGGAAATATTAAAGAGCAAGGATCACATGAAGAATTATTATTCCATAAAGGAGAGTATTATCGTTTGTGGAAGAATCAAACTGTTCATATAGAACACATAGAATCTCAATCTTATGCAATGCGGGGTGTTCAAGATGAGTAAGATTTATTCGTTTGATCAGTTAACTGATAGTAAGGAATTATTAGAAAAAAAACCACCTCGTTTTATTGCTGGATTACTTATTTTTATTTTGATGAGCTTATTTGTTTTTTTTATCTGGGCTTATGTCAGTAAGATAGATATTGTAAGTAAGGGAACAGCAATGATACAAGGAAAATCAGACGTAAGCGTGTCTCGTACTCAAATTGTAGGTGTGGTAGATACAGTCAATGTAAAGTCTGGTAACGAAGTGAAAAAAGGAGATATTTTACTCCAATTAAAGAATCAGGAATTAACAGATAAACAAAACCAGATGGACCAAATTGTACAACATTTAGAAAAACAAAAGGGAATGTTAGAGCAGCTGAAAGTGAGTATCCAGTCTCATAAATCTTCTTTTCCTGATGATGTGGATAAAAAAATAAAAGAAGAATATCAGGCTTATGATCAAAAATATCAATCTATACAAAATGAAAATGATAATGAAATAAAAGTAATAGAAAATAGTAAATTTTCAAACGAGCAAGATGAAGTTTTACAAGGACTAATTGCAGAAAAAGAAAATGTCCAAAGAGAAATAGACACAATCGAAAAACAAAAAACAAAAGAAAATATATTAGAAGAACAAAAACAAGTAATGAATGATAAAATAGGGAATTTAGAATCTCAACAAAACAGTGTAGAAAAGCGTATCCAACAACGAAAAGAAACTTTAGAGCATGAAAGAACAAAAATTGATGTTACTAAAGAAGGAAAGCAAGCACAAAAGAAAGATGCTTTAAAGCAATATAAAGAAGAGACTATGATTTCAGTGAATCAACGTATTCAATCCCTAGAACAAGAACTATTTATTAAAAGGCAAGAGTTAGATGGACTGCGTCATCAAAATGAAACTACAATCATAAAGGCACAAAAAGACGGGATTGTACAATTTCCTTCCATCTTGCAACAAGGGGATTTAATTAATCCTGGCCAAGAGATTGTTTCAATTATCCCAAAAGAAGAACAAAAAAAGGTAAGAATCTTATTACCAGCTCAAGAGATAAAAGGAATAAAAAAAGGGGATAAAGTACAATATTCATTTAAGTTACAAAAAACAGATAAACAAATGGGACAAATAACATATGTATCAGCATATCCTACTTTTGATAAAGATACGAAAGGGTATATGTATGAACTAGAAGCCACAATTGATACAAAAGATTTACAAGAACTACATACAGGAATGATTGGTAGAGTATCTGTCATTACAGGAGAAGAACCGGTATGGAAATTTATTTTAAGAAAACTAGATTTTATTTCTAATTAAAAAGGTTAAAAATAGATTTATATAAGGGGACAGAATTAATTATGAAAAAGTATTTTTCTATTATAAGCATGTTGATTTTATTAATGGGGAGTATTCCTTTTTCTATTACATATGCACAAGAAAAAAACATCAATTCAAGCAATATTGAGCAAATGACTAGTACTTTCAATGATAATACTAATCTAGAAGAAAAAATCAGTTATATTAGAAATAGTGATTTGAAAAATTGGTCAGTTAAAGACATGAATCAGGCTCTAGATAAAATAGATAATTTAAATCTGAGTATAATGGAGCGAGCAAGTTTAAAGAGAGAGGTAATACGATCTGCAGGATTTTCTAATTTTGATTTTAAAGGAACAAATTCAGATGTATTAGCATTTAAGGAATTAAAAATAGAAATTATAGAGACTGATAAGCCATTTACATTATATAGAAGAAGCAAGGCTGGTGAACCAGAATCTAAATATGGCCTTGGTTATTGGTGGGGAGATAAAGAAAGAAATATTGAAGAAACTAGAAATGAGTTAGCCGTATTAGAAGTTTGGGGGAATCCGCTCAATACACAATATACAATTAAGGTACCCAAAGGGACGAGAATACTTAAAGGATTTACAGCTTCTCAAACTCAATATCTTAAAGAAACAAGTATAATTCAAGAATATAGAGAAGGTGGAGCTATGCAATATTGGATTAATAAGATAGATAACAGTTGGCTGCAATAAAGGAGGATAACGTGACGAAAGATCAAGAATTTATAAATTTAGCTCTAGATTGTGAGTGTATTCTAAAACAAAATATTCCGAGTAATCCTGACGATGCTAAAAGATATCATTTAATGTTAAATCAACTTACAGGATTAAGAATGACCATAAAATCAAACCAATTAAATGAAAAGTTATATTATTTATCAATTACACAGATGCTTGAAAAAGATGATCCAGAGGAAGTATTACAAGCTGTTTTAAAACTAAATACATTTTATTGTAACTACTATCAACATTTATAAAATTAGTAACCCAATAAACTTGAGCCTATATTATTTATAAATAACATGGCTTATAGGCCTAGTGACAGGGTTGCTGCTCTAGTCCGCAGTAGTACATCCACAATAAGGTGATTTTATATTGTATTCGTTTAT
>NZ_JAEHCA010000053.1:0-14842 GCF_016483345.1 Bacillus cereus group sp. N24 | reverse complement strand
ATAAAAATTGACGTTTCACGTTGTTTGTTTCGTTTAGTTTTCAAAGTTCAACATCGCGTTTCAGCGACTTTTATAATTTAACATTTATCGTTAAATCTGTCAACAACTTTTTTCTTTCGTTCCTGACGACGCTTATTAATTTATCATATTAAACATTCTTTAGTCAACACTTTTTAAAAAAATGCCAAAATAATTTTATCTTGGCATGATATACAGCTTAATTATTACTAATGCAGCAACACCGGGTAAACCTAATAAACTTGTTACTGTCGCTGTACCTGCGTTAATCGGAATATGAAAATCAAAATATGTCCCTACAACATTTACGATAAAGAGCAATGCTATTCCTAAAGTAACATGAAAAAGTATTTTACCTATAAAACGCAATGGTTTAGAAGAAACACCAAAAACAAGAAAAATAAAAACAAGAGATAGAATACCAACAATAATAATTGTAGAATTCATTTTTTCCTCCTTATGAATGACCTATACATATCTATATGTATGGGACAAGACGATAAAAAAGAACGTTTATCCTATAACTCCAGTCGGCCCATCGTGATAACTTTTACGCAGCAACATTTTCTTCATACAAACCCATCAGAATCCTCAACGATCCTTTTAAAACGAAATAATCCCTCTACTTCAACAAATAAAAAATAAAAGGTTCTGCTTAAAAAGCAGAACCTTTTACCATTGTTCCATTTTTACAGGGCGACGCTTCGCTTCTTTTAACAAGAAGAAATATTTCGCCTCCGCTATTTTCAAAGAACAAATTACATCTGGAGACGGCTCAACACTTTGTTCAACCATTCTCTTTTGACGTAACCATTCATTCTTTACTTTTTCTAATAGTACAATTAACTTATCGTCATACTCTTTACGCAATTTACCCTTTTTTTGAAAGAACATTTTTGTTTCTCCTCTTATACTTCTCTGCGGCCTTCTAGCGCTTTTGACAGAGTTACTTCATCTGCATATTCTAAATCTCCACCAACTGGTAGACCATGTGCAATACGAGTTACTTTAATACCTGTCGGCTTTAAGAGGCGGGATATATACATCGCTGTAGCTTCCCCTTCAATGTTAGGGTTTGTTGCCAATATCACTTCTTGTACCGTTTCATCGTGCAGTCGCTTTAAGAGTTGCGGGATATTAATGTCTTCCGGTCCAATTCCCTCCATTGGGGAAATCGCACCACGTAACACATGATATACACCTTGATACTCTTTCATTTTTTCCATCGCGATTACATCTTTCGGTTCTTGCACGACACAGACAACCGTTTGATCTCGATGTGAATCATCACAAATATAACAAGGATCACGGTCAGTAATATGTCCGCATACAGAACAATACGCTAGATCTCGCTTCGCATTCACAAGTGCTTTCGCAAAACCTAACACATCGTCTTCTTTCATATCTAATACGAAAAATGCCAATCGAACCGCTGTTTTCGGTCCGATTCCTGGCAATTTCATAAAACTATCGATTAATTTTGATATTGGTTCTGGATAATGCATATATCAATATCCTCCTAGAACATTCCACCTGGTAAGTTTAAGCCTTTTGTAAATTTACCCATTGTAGAATTTGAAAGTTCATCAACCTTTTTAAGTGCATCGTTCGTTGCAGCTAGCACTAGATCTTGTAACATTTCGATATCTTCTGGATCTACAACTTCTTCTTTAATTTTCACTTCAAGAACTTGCTTATGGCCATTTGCAATTACAGAAACCATTCCACCACCAGCTGTACCTTCAACCGTTTTTTCACCAAGCTCTTCCTGTGCTTTTGCCATGTCTTTTTGCATCTTTTGCATTTGTTTCATCATGTTATTCATATTTCCCATTCCGCCACGCATCATATTTAATTCCTCCTAATAATAGTTATTCTTTTATTTCAATAAGTTCTTGCCCTACTAATTTTACTGCTTCTTCTATGAGAGGATCTTCTTTTTGCTCTGGGCTTTCTTCAGAATCCCCGCCTTCGCGTTGTAAAAAGGCCTCACGAATTTTACCCCATTCACTTTTCGGGATAGCAATCATATTTAACTTTTTACTTAGCAATTCAAAAAGAATTTGTTCCAGCGTATCCATTGCTTCACGATTTTCACTCGCCATTTTACAATGAATCTCATATTGAAATGCTAACACATAAGTATCATCTGAAGCCGCTACTGGCTCACTATTTTCTAATAAAACAGCAAATGCCACTTTGTTATACGATTTGAGTCTTCCTAACAACTCACCCCATACGGCTTTCAATTGTTCTAATTCTTGACGCTTCGCCTGCTTCAACACTTCATTTACACGTCCAACAGGAATTTTCATACTTCCCGTTCGCATTGGTTTTGGTGTTGCACGCGTCTCTCTTACTTCAGGTTGCACGCCAGCTGGTACACCATTCTTTTTAACTTGTTCTAATTCTTTCTCCAGTTGCTGCATTCTGTTCATAACCGCTTGTAAACGATCTGCACCGTTTACTTGCATCATAAACTGCTGACACAGTTGTACCATCACAACTTCTAAGAAAATTCGTGGATGGTTTGTCCACTTCATCTCTTGTTGCCCTTTACTAAGACTATGAATAATTTCATAGATTACTTCCGGCTGCATTTCTTCACTTAACATGCGGAATTGATCATCTACAATTACTCGTTCCAGCATATGTTCTAGTTGTGGTGAAGTTTGATATAAAAGCATATCACGATAATAGTAAATGAAATCCTCCATAAATCGAACTGGATCCTTCCCTTTACTCATCATCTCATCTATGATACGTAATGCTCTTGATACATCATTTTCACGTATACATTCTACTAGGTTACCTAAATATTGCTGAGAAACAGAGCCTGTTACAGCTAAAACATCTTCTGTCGTAACTGCATCATCACTATAAGATATGGCCTGATCGATAAGGCTAAGTGCATCACGCATACCACCCTCGGCAGCACGAGCAACAATTTGTAGTGCTTCCTCTTCTACTTGCGTACCCTCATTTGTCACAACCGTCGATAATCTCTCAACAATATCATTTACTGATATTTTTCGGAATTCAAATCGCTGACATCTCGAAATAATCGTAGGTGGAATCTTATGTGGTTCTGTTGTCGCTAAAATAAAGATAACATGTCCTGGCGGCTCTTCTAAAGTTTTTAGAAGAGCATTAAAGGCACCCATAGAAAGCATGTGAACCTCATCGATAATGTATACTTTATATTCTACAGCACTTGGAGCATATTTTACTTTATCTCTTATATCTCGAATTTCATCTACACCGTTATTTGAAGCCGCATCAATTTCTAATACATCTGAAATAGATCCTTGTGTAATTCCTAAACAAGAAGGACATTCATTACAAGGTTCAGCTACCGGAGCATGTTCACAGTTAATTGCTTTTGCAAATACTTTTGCAATCGTCGTTTTTCCTGTTCCCCTCGGACCAGAAAATAAATAAGCATGTGAAACTTTCTCTTGAAGAAGGGCATTTTGCAACGTTTTTGTTACGTGCTTTTGACCGACTACATCTTCGAACTTTTGCGGTCTCCATGTTCGGTATAACGCTTGGTATGACACGAAAATACGGCCTCCCTCAAAGGTTATTATCTTATATATTATAACCCATTCTGTTTATAGATTCCAAAAGTTATTTTCCATACAAAAAACCCACCTTGTATCAAGGTGAGTTTTGTATACATATATAACTGCCGTGCACCTTCTGTCGATTACGTACCATAAGCGTTACTCAAGCAGTTAGCTCGGTTCAGGCACTCCTGCGGCACACGAGAAAACCCGCTTATTGCTGCTTCCTTCCGGACCTGACAAGGTTCACGGGGTCCCGTTGCGCAGGACCCAAACGTCAACACCACTTACTTAAGGCAGACCTTACAGCAACATAACCTCGAGAAGGGATTCGGCCTCGCTAGAGCGGATTGCGAGTATAGGGCACCGCTACCTCCCCGCTTAGCACGGCAAAGTTAAAACCAATATTCGGTTGCCTTCATTAAAGGCATTATCAGTATAACTTGTTTTTTTATAAAATGCAAATGCGTTAATTCTCGTTACTTTTCTCTAATTTTTTTATCGCTTTTCTTTTTTTACGAAGCTCTCTAAAAAAGTTTGTTAGCAACGTACCGCACTCTTCTTCTAATACACCAGTGACTACTTCACATTGATGATTAAAGCGTTCATCTGTTAAAAGATTCATTAATGTTCCTGCACATCCGCCCTTCGGATCACTTGCACCATATACAACTCGCTTCACTCGTGATAAAACAATTCCACCCGCACACATTGGACAGGGCTCTAAGGTTACATATAACGTTGCATCTTCTAAACGCCATGTCCCTAGCTTTTTGCAAGCTTCATCAATCGCTAACAGCTCGGCATGAGCGATTGATCGTTGCTCAGTTTCCCTTAAATTATGAGCAACACTAATTACCTCACCATCTAACACTATGACTGCACCAATTGGTACTTCTTGTATTTCCTCTGCCTTTTTAGCCTCTTCTATCGCTAGTTGCATAAAATAAATATCTTGATCTTGTTCCATAACCTAGTCCTTTCATCACAAATAAAATAAACCTTTTTCCATTTACTACACGTGGGATAACTTTTATAAATTCAATCCACCCTAAAAGAAAAAGAGAGGGGATTACATATGAAAAACACTGCTTTGCTCATTATTGATATGATTAATGACTTTCAATTTTCCCACGGGCCCATCCTGGCAAAAAAATGCGAAACTATAACAAATCCTATTTTACAATTAAAGAAAACAATGAAAGCCTTCGGCTATCCCATAATTTATGTTAATGACCATTATCAACTTTGGAGATCTGATATTGACCAACTGATTACTCATTGTACAAATGAGTATAGTGAAAATATAATTCATAAGATTGCTCCACATTCTGATGATTACATTTTTATTAAACCACATTACTCTGCTTTTTATGAAACGCCTTTGAATTCTTTATTGGGCTATTTAAAAATAGAAAATCTGATATTAACAGGAGTTGCTGGGAATATATGTATCCTATTTACTGCTAACGATGCTCATATGAGAAATTATACACTGTATGTACCACAGGATTGCATTGCCTCTAACAATGATCAGGACAATCTGCATGCTTTAAAAATAATGGAAGCTACATTGAAAGCAAATATACTACCGTCATCTCAAATAAAAATTAATTAATACATATATCTATTTTCTAACTTTTTATATCAAATTAACCCGCTCGCTTCCCTCTTGTGCTACAATAATTCTGTTTTGTGTTTTTATTAGTCACGGTAAATCACTGATTGAAAGGAGGAAACAGCGTGACCGGAGTACCATTTATCACGGTTGAAGGACCAATTGGTGTTGGAAAAACTTCACTTGCGAAGGAAATTTCAACTCACATGCAACTCCACTTACTAAAAGAGATTGTTGATGAAAACCCTTTTTTAGGAAAGTTCTATGAAGACATCGACGAATGGAGTTTTCAAACAGAGATGTTCTTTCTTTGTAATAGATACAAACAACTAGAAGACATTAACATAAAGTTTTTGAATCAAAGGAAGCCAGTAGTAGCAGATTATCATATATTTAAAAATTTAATTTTCGCATCCCGTACATTAAAAGATTCTCAATATGACAAATACATGCAAATCTATCGTATCCTTACACAAGATATGCCTGTACCAAATGTCATCGTTTATTTAACAGCTAGCCTGGAAACATTACAAAAACGAATCGCAATGCGCGGAAGAGAATTCGAAAAAAATATGGATCCAAATTACTTACTACAACTCACAAAAGATTACGAAACAGCAATGGATACTTTTAAAAAGGACCATCCAGATATCCCAGTGTTGAAATTTAACGGAGACGATATGGATTTTGTACAAAATCCCGATGATTTAAACGTCATCCTATCCGCCCTTCAAAATACTCTCTTAAAGGAGTCGAAATAATAATGAATTTAAGGCAAAAATATGATATACCGAATGATGCAGTAATTACTATCGCTGGAACAGTAGGTGTCGGAAAATCAACTATGACAACTGCACTAGCTAACGCTTTAGGTTATCGCACATCATTTGAAAAAGTAGATTCTAATCCATATTTGGACAAGTTCTATGCCGATTTCACACGCTGGAGCTTCCACTTGCAAGTATACTTCTTAGCAGAACGATTTAAAGAACAAAAGAGAATTTTTGAATACGGTGGTGGTTTTGTTCAAGACCGTTCTATCTATGAAGACACTGGAATTTTCGCAAAGATGCATCATGAAAAAGGTACAATGACGGAAACTGATTATGAAACATACAAAGGTTTATTTGATGCTATGGTCATGACTCCTTACTTCCCTCATCCAGACTTATTAATTTACTTAGAAGGTTCTTTCGATGATATTGTAGACCGTATTCAAGAACGCGGACGCCCGATGGAGCAGCAAACACCAATTGAGTATTGGAAAGAGATGCACGGACGTTACGAAAACTGGATTAACAACTTCAATTCATGCCCTGTTTTACGATTAAACATTAATGAATACGATATTTTAAAAGATGGCGATTCAATCGAACCAATCATTAAAAAAATTGGCCATTTCTTAAAACAAACACGTAAACTTGTAAAATAAAAAACCCGTGCATATGCACGGGTTTTCCTATTAAATTACTTCTTCTTTGTTGGAGCAATAATTTCACTCTCAGGTTTTCCAGCGTTAATACGCTGACGAACAGTACTTGTACTAATGTCATATGTTTCAGCAATCTCTTTAACAGTCATTTCTTTCCCGTTAATCACTGCCGTTAATACTTTACCTGTACGTTTTGGAGCTGCTTCTTTCTTTACAGCTGGTTTTTCAACCTTTTTTGGCGCCTCTACTTTTGTCGTAGCTTGCTTTACATCACAAGTACAGCCACAAAGTTTACGGAATGTATCATCGCTTATAATGCGCGATACATTTGCACCACTGTTTAAAATTCTATTGTTCTTACAGACAGGACATTGTACATAATATAAAGTTTTTCCATCTAAAGGAAACGTTTGTATAATAAGATCCATGTTGACTCCTTTCATATCTATGAAGATAATCATCGGAATATGAGTGTGTAATAAGGACAAAATCGCCTTACACCATACTTTATGATTGGTTTTAAAATAAAAACTCGTTACGTGTTGGTAACGAGTTCTCCAATCTCCACTTATATGCGCTGTTGTCAATTATATCTGGAGGAGGTAGAGGGATTCGAACCCCCGCGCGACTCTCGCCGCCTGTCGGTTTTCAAGACCGATCCCTTCAGCCGGACTTGGGTATACCTCCATATTGACATCAAATATAATATCAAAAGAAAAACAGTTAGTCAACCCTACTAAAATAAATTATGAGGAAAGGAAAATTTTACTTTCCCCCTCCTACATTACAGTACTGACAACGCTCATAATTACCAATCACTCATACCGATGAATGTTTAAATTTACTTAATAACTGTTTTTCCTCCCATATAAGGGCGAAGAACTTCTGGAATTATAATTGTACCATCTTCTTGTTGGTAGTTCTCTAAAATAGCTGCAACCGTACGTCCAATTGCAAGACCAGATCCATTTAATGTATGAACATGTTCTGGTTTTCCGTTTGGCTCACGGCGGAAACGGATATTTGCACGTCTCGCTTGGAAAGCTTCAAAATTACTACAAGAAGAAATTTCACGATATGTGCCATAGCTTGGAATCCATACTTCAATATCGTATTTCTTCGCTGCTGTAAATCCTAAATCGCCTGTGCACATGCTCATAACGCGATATGGCAACTCTAATAATTGTAACACGCGTTCTGCATCATTTGTTAATTTTTCTAACTCTTCATAAGAATCTTCTGGTTTTACGAACTTCACAAGCTCTACTTTATTGAACTGATGTTGACGAATTAAACCACGTGTATCGCGACCAGCTGAACCTGCTTCAGAACGGAAGCAAGAGCTAAATGCAGCATATCTTATAGGCAATTGCTCTTTATTTAAAATCTCATCACGATGCATATTCGTTACAGGTACTTCTGCTGTTGGAATTAAGAAGTAATCTTCACTTTCAATACGGAATGCATCTTCTTCAAACTTCGGAAGTTGTCCTGTTCCTGTCATACTTGCACGGTTTACCATATACGGAGGTAACACTTCTTCATATCCATGCTCGTCAGTATGAAGATCAAGCATAAAACTAATTAAAGCACGCTCTAATCTTGCGCCTGCACCTTTGTAAAATACGAAGCGGCTTCCTGTTACTTTCCCAGCACGCTCAAAATCTAAAACTCCTAAATCTGTAGCAAGATCCCAATGTGGTTTTGGTTCAAAAGCAAATTCCTTCACTTCTCCCCAAGTACGTGCTACTACATTATCATCCTCTGTTTCACCAACTGGAGCAGATTCATGAGGAATATTTGGAATAGATAACATTAATCTTTCTAAGTCTTCTTCAACTGTACGAAGTTCATTATCAAGATCTTTTACTTTTTCTCCAACTTCACGCATTTCTAAAATTAAAGCTTCTGCATCTTTCTTTTCACGCTTTAATACTGAAATTTGTTGAGACACTTCGTTACGTTTACTTTTTAGTTCTTCTGTTTGAACAAGTAGTTCTCTTCTTCTCGTATCAAGCTCTTCAAAACGACCAAACTCCGTTAAATCTTCGCCTCTATGCTGCAATTTTGCTTTTACTTCTTCAAAGTTCGTACGTAATAATTTAATATCAAGCATTATATACTCCTCCTTTTATTTTATAAAACACAAAAAACTCCCGTCCCTATACAAAGGGACGGGAGTTAACCCGCGTTGCCACCCTAGTTGAAAGCATTACTACTTTCCTCTCAAGTAGAAATAACGGCTCTTCACCGGGAATGTTTACTAATCATAAAGATATTCCACATTCCATTCCAGGATGGATTCACAAACTGTTTCTATCGATTTCCACCAACCATCGACTCTCTATAAGAAACGACATTTGTTACTACTTCCTATCAACACGCTTATTTTATAAAATTGTTACCATCAATTTACTATAATCTTATACAAGTTGCAAGTTACTTACACAACTTTTTTCATTTTAGCTTCTTTTACCATTTCGACAAAGTATGCTGTCACACGATGATCATCCGTTAATTCCGGATGGAATGAAGCAGCTAAAAACTGATCTTGTCTTACCGCTACCATTCGATCGCCGTGCTTAGAAAGTACTTCAACGTTATCAGCGACATCTACAACATACGGAGCACGGATAAATACACCAATAAAGTCTTCCCCCACACCTTTCATTGAAAGTGCGGCTTCAAAACTATCTTTTTGGCGTCCAAACGCATTGCGTTCAACTGTAATATCCATAGCACCAATATGTGCTTCTTCATAGCCAATAAGTGTTTTCGCAAGAAGAATCATACCTGCACATGTACCAAACATTGGTTTACCAGACTTCGCAAATGTACGAAGTGGTTCCATGAAAGCATACTTATCAATAAGACGACGCATTGTTGTACTTTCACCGCCTGGTAAAATAAGACCATCAATCTCTTCAAGTTGCTCTATACGCTTTACAACAACAGCTTCTGCACCACTTGCTTCAACTGATTTTACATGCTCACGAACTGCACCTTGAAGACCTAGTACACCGATTTTCACCATTTTAAAGTTCTCCTTCAATTACCATCCACGCTCTTGCATGCGTTGTTCTGGTAATAACGTTGAAATTTCGACACCTTTCATTGCATTACCCAATCCTTTAGAAAGGCTTGCAATTAGTTCGTAATCTTCATAATGAGTCGTCGCTTCAACGATTGCACGTGCAAATTTCTCTGGGTTCTCTGATTTGAAGATACCAGATCCAACAAATACACCATCAGCACCAAGTTGCATCATTAACGCTGCATCTGCTGGTGTTGCTACACCACCTGCTGCAAAGTTTACAACTGGCAAGCGACCAAGGCGTTTAATTTCAAGTAGTACTTCATAAGGAGCACCAGTATTTTTTGCATATGTCATTAACTCATCTTCACGTAGACTTGCAACTTGACGGATTTCTGCATTGACTTGGCGCATATGACGCACTGCCTCTACAATGTTTCCTGTTCCTGGCTCACCTTTTGTACGAAGCATAGATGCACCTTCTGCAATACGACGTGCAGCTTCTCCGATATCACGGCAACCACATACAAACGGAACTGTGTAATCACGTTTATTTAAATGGTATACTTCATCAGCAGGAGTTAATACTTCACTCTCATCGATATAGTCTACCCCTAATGATTCTAATACACGTGCTTCTACAAGATGACCGATACGGCATTTTGCCATAACCGGAATTGACACCGCACCCATAACTTCTTCAACAATCGTTGGGTCTGCCATACGAGAAACGCCACCTGCTGCACGAATATCTGCTGGTACACGCTCTAATGCCATAACGGCAACTGCGCCTGCTTCTTCTGCAATCCTTGCTTGTTCAGCGTTAACTACGTCCATAATAACGCCGCCTTTTTGCATTTCTGCCATTCCACGTTTTACACGTTCTGTCCCTGTTACATTTGTCATGTACAAAAACCCCCCTAGGTGAATTGCTTTCCCCCGTTAAAGGCGAAAATTAAGAATACTCTTACATTCTACCATTAACTATCAGATGCTTGTCTACTACTTTTTCATAAAGTGGGTATGAAAAATGGGAATAAGAAAAAGCTCCTACAATGAGGAGCTTTTAAAACCAACCTTTTACTGTATCAACAGCACTATTCCATATACCACTAAAGAAAGAGCCGATTCCGCGCATAGAACGAGTAAACCAGTTTGCTTCTTCCACTGCTGATGTTGTTACAAGATCTACTTGTAATGACTTACCAGATAAAAATCCAGGGTCATTCGTATCTTTTGGTGTAATTACCATCTGACCAAGTGCAACACCCTTTTTAATAGGTGCTTCTTGTCCCTTACTTGCTTCTTTAAATTCTGCTTTATAAACATCTTTACTTCCTTTTGGCACTGGAAGTGAAACAACTTGTTTTGTTTGAACTGCTACATCTTTATCTTTTGCATTTCCTACTCTTACTGTTTCTTGTCCTTTTACTGAAGAATCTTTTTTATACATTTGCTTCATTTCAAAGTTAGCAAATCCATAATCATATAACTTCTTCGTTTCATCAAAACGTGCTGTATGAGAACTTGTTTTAATAACTACAGAAATAAAACGCATACCGTTTCTTTCAACCGTACCAGTGAAGCAATCACCGGCTTCTGGAGTTGATCCTGTTTTCAGGCCGTCTACGCCATCGTATTGCTTAACTAAACCTTTTAACATCCAATTCCAGTTATCCATATTAATCGGGTATTTTCCACCCTCTTGGAATACTTTTTTAGGGATTTTTGCTGTATCTAATGTTTTGGGATAATCCTTAATAAGATGTTGCGCTAAAATTGCGACGTCCCTTGCAGACATTTTATTTTCTTCATCCGGTGTTGTTCCTTCGGGATGCTGTCCTTTTAAATCTTTGTTCGTTAGGCCTGTAGAATTTACAAATTTATAATTTTTCAATCCCAACTCTTTTGCCTTATCATTCATCATCTTTACAAAATTAACTTCTTTTCCTGCCACTGCTTCACCTAGAGCAATTGTTGCTCCATTAGCGGAATAAATCGCCATCGCTTCGTATAACTCTTTTACCGTATAAGAACCACCATTTTCTAGTGGAACATTTGATAATGAACGATCCTGTGAAATCTTATGCGCATATTCAGAAACCTTAATCTTTTGATCCCACTTAAGTTTTCCTTTATCCACTGCTTCATGAACTAAATACTCACTCATCATTTTTGTCATACTAGCAATTGATAATAACTCATCTGCATTCTTTTGATATAAAATTTTCCCAGAATTCGCTTCTACTAAAATTGCCGCACCTGCTTCAATGTTTAGAGCGGCTCCTGTTTCAGCCGATGCATTGCTATATGGTAACAGCATGCTACAAGCTAGTGTAAGCACCGTTACCAAAGCCATGAATCTTTTGCAAAACATACCTTTCACTTTTGCTACCCCCAATATCTATGTACTCACATAACCGTTATTCTAACATAATCAAAAAAAAATAGACAGAGATATCAAATCTCTATCTATTTACATATAAGACATTATAATGAGTAGTTTGGAGCCTCTTTTGTAATTTGTACATGATGAGGGTGGCTTTCACGTAAACCAGCACCTGACATGCGAATGAACTGTGCATTCTCACGTAAGAATTCTAAATCCTGTGCTCCACAATATCCCATACCTGCACGTAATCCACCAACTAATTGATGAACTGTATCTGCTAAAGGTCCTTTATATGGTACGCGTCCTTCAATACCTTCTGGAACAAGTTTTTTGTTTCCTTCTTGGAAGTAACGATCTTTACTTCCTTTTTCCATCGCTCCAACAGAACCCATACCACGATATACTTTAAATTGGCGACCTTGGTAAATTTCAGTTTCTCCAGGGCTTTCAGCAACACCAGCAAACATACTACCTAGCATAACAACGTGTGCTCCTGCTGCTAAAGCTTTAACCATATCACCAGAGTACTTAACACCGCCATCAGCAATAACTGGAATACCGTGTTTACGAGCTTCTGTTGCACAATCATAAACTGCTGTTAATTGTGGTACACCAACACCAGCTACAACGCGTGTCGTACAAATAGAACCTGGTCCAATACCAACTTTAACTACGTTTGCACCAGCCTCGATTAATGCTTTCGTTGCTTCAGCTGTAGCAACATTTCCAGCGATAATATTTAGTGCTGGATATTTCGCACGAACTTCTTTTACCTTTTCAATAACACCTTTAGAATGCCCATGAGCTGTATCAAGTACAATTGCATCTACGCTAGCTTTTACTAATGCATCGATACGAAGCATAGCATCAGCCGTTACACCAACAGCCGCTCCAACTAATAAGCGTCCTTGCTTATCTTTAGCAGAGTTTGGGAATTCAATTACTTTTTCAATATCTTTTATTGTAATAAGCCCTTGTAATACACCGTTATTATCAACAAGAGGGAGCTTTTCAATTTTATACTTTTGTAGGATCTTTTCAGCTTCTTCCAGTGTAGTACCAACTGGAGCTGTAATTAACTGTTCTTTTGTCATTACGTCAGAAATTTTGATTGAGTAATCTTGGATGAAACGCATATCACGGTTGGTAATAATACCAACTAATTTTCGCTCATCTAAATTATTTACAACTGGTACACCTGAGATACGATATTTTCCCATAAGATGTTCTGCATCATATACTTGATGTTCTGGAGTTAAGAAGAAAGGATCTGAAATAACGCCGCTTTCAGAGCGCTTTACTTTATCAACTTGCTCTGCCTGTTGCTCAATAGACATATTCTTATGAATAATTCCTAAACCGCCTTGGCGAGCCATTGCAATAGCCATGTCAGCTTCTGTTACTGTATCCATTCCTGCACTAATTAACGGGATGTTTAGCTGTAAGCTTTCAGATAAAACTGTTTTAACACTTACTTCTCTTGGTAATATATCTGACCTCGCTGGTACAAGTAATACATCATCAAAAGTCAAACCTTCTTTAACAAATTTAGATTCCCACATAATTGTTCCCCCCATGATACCAGAAATTATTATTAGTAGCTTATCAATTGGTTAAAATACTGTCAAGGACGTATATATATGTTAGAATTTTTAGACAATAAAAGGAGCGTAATATATGCATCAAACACATTGTACTTGGCAGCAATTAAGTTTCTTTTTTTCATCTCAAAATGTACAACGTTATCTTGCCCGTTGTTATGAAAAATCCTCCATACAAGATGCTGAAAAAAAAAGTTTTGAAAACTGTTATCCCTTTATTTACTACTTAGAACACGGGAAAAATTATTACGAATTATATAAGGCGGCCCCTTTTTCGATTCAACCAATGTTGTTATTTTATGGAATTAGTCAACTAATTAAAGCTTGCTTGTTAACTATTGATCCTAACTACCCAGAATCAACTACTGTTTTAGCTCATGGCGTTACAACTCGTAAACGAAAAAAACAGGGGTATCAATTTTTAGAAGATGAGGTGAAAATACAGAAAAACGGATTATTTACTCACGTTGCAGAACAACTGTTTCACATGAAACACTTAGAAGCGGAGAAGTTTAATATGTTAGAGCTGATGGGGAATATTCCTGAATTACAAAATTTGTTTCGTTATAGTCAAAAAGTATCAACTTTATATAAGATCGATTCAACAAATAAAAATGAGCTCTCCTTTTCAGTCAATATATTAGATCGATTACATATGACTAAAGAGCGATTTTCTCGTTACATCGAAACAACTTGTAAACATTTATCGATACAACACGTAGCTGAGAAAAATAATGAATCGAATGTGTTTTTTTCGGCGCCTATTCAATCGTGGAATCCTATGTATAGTACTCCTTTATACTACGAGTACCTTACTAATACTTATTACTTACCACTTACGACTAATCCTAGAAATTCTAAACCCATTTTACCTGAGCTCCTCGTTCATTACTTATTGCTCTATAATTTAAGCATGATTTCTAGGTATGAAACTGATTGGTGGTATGACTTACTTGGTAGTTATGGATCTGAAGATTATCCATTTATTTATCAATTCCTTAATATTTCTGCCCAAAAAATACCTTACTATATTTCAGTATTTTTACTATCAGAATCTAATCTATTTCAGGGGAAATAAAAAAACACGAGTCAAAGACTCGTGTTTTTTAGTTGCTTGGCGACGTCCTACTCTCACAGGGACAAGGTCCCAACTACCATCGGCGCTAGAGAGCTTAACTTCC
>NZ_JAEHCA010000052.1:0-15908 GCF_016483345.1 Bacillus cereus group sp. N24 | reverse complement strand
CTTTCTCATTAACATAAGAGAATAGTAACGTGCTTTTAGCTTCAAAAATAGTCTAAATCCTTAAGTTGATGGATGTGTGGTACTACCCCATTGCTATCAAGCTAATATTTTGAAGCATCCCTAAAACAAAAAAATTGTACATTTTCATCTGGAGATGGCAATTTTTTCATTTTGGGATATTTGCTTTTCTTAGATTGATGGGCATGGGGTATCGCCACATCGCTATCAAGCTAAGATCTTACAACGTCAATTATAGTAAAGGTTGTTTCTTTTTTCTAAAGGCTACGTGTAGAGAATTTAAAGATTTGCATACGAAATAAACCCTAATGGGTTTCATTTTTTTAATTTAAGCCGCTTGATTATCAGACATGGTACAATTGTAAACAACACCTAATATATCAAAGACTGTTTTCTTCTTATACCTATGAGATTTTCGCCCGTTTTGCTGTAGGAGGTTGAACAGGCGAATTAGAATCTTTGATAGCTCTTGGATGTCTTTCTGTATAGCTTGGAAAAGAAGAAAAAAATAGTCTTTAATCATATAAATAGCTTTATATTCACTCAATTCTTGTTTCTTTTTTATAAGAAGTAATTTCCGCATTTGAAACATAATAGAGGAACAGAGTAGAATGGCAATCAGTTGCCCATACAAATGGCATTCCAATCGTTCTTGTTTTATCTTTTTACAATGATGAATGCAAAAGAATGATTTCCACGTTTTAAATAAAATTTCGATTTGCCAACGTAAAGAATACCAATCATGTACTTGTCCCATTGGGACAACATCTGTAGGAGTGTTTGTCATATATACATTGATACCACTGAGTCGTTTACTACGAGGAGAATACTTCATTCCTTTCTTTTTTTCTCTTATAGTTTGATCTTGTAATCGTTTTTCTTGTTGTTCTTTTGTTAGTCGATGAACAATCACACGAGTAGGTACTTTATCAGCCATTCCTACATAAGCGTCGGGTATTTCACATGTTTGTCCTGGCTGAAGAGAGTTCATTAACACCTCCATATCTATCTGTATATACTCCGTACCTTTTTTGATTCTTCCATCTCGAAAATAATCAGGATCGGGATTTTTTTGATAAATACGTGTATTCGACTTGATACGAGAGATATAGTAAGCCTTTTTATCCTGTATCTGTTGAAGATCTTTCAAATGAAAATATCCTAAATCTCGAATACATAAATCATTCGCTGTCACAGTTGGGACACACAGAGAACCGTAGGTTCGATCATGTTGTTTACCTGGACCGGTATGAATATGTAAGAACCGTCCACTTAATAAATCATATTCAAGCTGAATTTTCACCCCCGCTGTATGGCTGCAGCCTCCTGCACCTGGATAAACGAATGAAAAGGAATCTGGGAGTTGAAATGCAGTTGAATCTAAAATACGAATACGCTTGAAAACAGAAGTATATGGAGAAGAAATCGGCATAAATGAGACAAATTTTTGGTTTAGTAGTTCAGCTAATACGTGTTGTAAAAGTTGAACGGCGGCTTTATTAAATCGTTGATTCAGTCCCTCGGGACTGATGAGCACTTCTGTTGATGCTTCTAAACGACTAGATAACTGAGTTAAAGAAGTTGTAGCGACATTTTGGCTCATCCATACACATAAAGCGACTAAATCTTTTGCTTGGTACTTACTGGTTCGTTGTACAAAACCAACCTCTCTAGCAAAATCTCGTAAAATATTGGGAGATAAGAAGTTTTGAATTTCTTGAGCAAATAGTTGTAATTCATCAGCTACAGAAATAGACATGCAAAAACGCCATCCTTTCCTATGATTCTACAGAAAGAATAGCGTATTTTTTATTTTAGGTAAATTTTGGTTTTTGTGCTTGATAGCGATGGGGCGTAATTCCTATATCTAGTGAACCGTTTTTATACTTTCCGAACAATAGCCAAATAAATGGATGATGCTATACTTTGAATAAAAAACACAAGCATTACATAATAAATAAAATATTCCTTATCTATTAACTTAAATATTGCTACTAATGCTACTCCAATTAATATACCAACCGTTAGAACAGTATAAGATAGTGACTTAATTTTAAAGATGAACATTTGTCCTCTCTCATCTTGTGACTCCATCCGACGTTCAAACGTAATTTTGTAAATTTCTGCAATGAACACTAATACTACCAACACACAAATAACAATCGTAGCAATATTAACCATTATTCATCCTCCTCATATTTAAATACATCAGTTATCTCTTTCTCAAGCGAATTAGCAATTTTGAAAGCTAAAATCAAAGAAGGGTTATATTTATTTTTTTCTAAAGCTACTATAGTTTGTCGACTGACACCAACTGCATCTGCTAATTGTTGTTGCGTCCATCTTTTTTCAGCTCTTCCTACCGTTATATTATTTTCGAGCATGTTATTCCTCTCTTCTATTACACAGTTATCTCAACTTGATAGTAATATATTTTTTACAAAAAGTAAAGAATATATTACTTTAAACCAAATAACACATTACATGTTTAACTGAAAAAACGTGAAAATTATACGTTATTACATTTATTTGGGATAAAAACCATGAATTCTTTGTACTAAAGATTATTTTGGCTAGAAACCTTGTTACAGTTTTAATAATTTGTTTTTGGTGTAACTTGAAGTGTCCCAAAAATAAAAAGTTTGTACATTTTCATCTGGAGATGTCAATTTTCTCGTTTTGGGGGTATTTGTATTTCTTAGCTTGATAGCGATGTGGCGGTACCCCTAATTGAGATATGGAATTTTTATGCATAATGTTCATGTAAAAGGAAAAGCTAACTTATATTCTTTTAAAGTTGGTGGCCTTGAGATGCGATCTAATCCATATCATAGAAGTCTTACTCTGTTAGAACTAGCAACTTTGGTTATATGTAATATTTGTGGGATTGGTTTACTTTCGTTACCCAATACTATTGCAAGTGGGACCTTGTTTGCGGATGGCTGGGTTATATTGTTGGGTTCAGGTCTTGTAGTTGTTATCCTTGGCTGGATTTCTACAAAATTATCTACCTATTATCCACAAATGTCCTTTTATGAATACACAAGTACATTAGTTTCAAGACCTGTGGCATTTCTTTTTTCGATTATAGCTATATGTATTTATCTTTGTATCGCCGCTTATGAAATAAGAAGTATTTCTGTCATAGTAAATCTGTATTTAATGGAAAATACAGATTTTAAAATTATTGCTTTTTGTTTTGTATTGGTTCTTTCCTATGGTTTATGTGGATCAAGAATGGCTTTAGTACAATTTTGCATTTTAGGTTTATATGTTGTTATAGTATCGCTTATTATATCATTCATGTTGAATATAAATAATATTGATATCACTCATCTATTTCCGATTTTAAAAACACCACCAATGGGTTATATCCATGGCTTAAAAAAATCTGGTTTTGCTTTCTTAGGATTTGAGGTTGTATTATATTATAGCTTCTTAATCAGTAACCCTAAAAAAGCACCAATATATGTAGTAAATGCGTTGTTAGTAGTAGTACTGTTATACACAATTACTTATTTAATTTGTATATGTGTTTTTTCTCAATCTGTTGTTCAAGAGTTGGTGTATCCGGTTTTAGAATTAGGAAAAGAAGTAGAGATTGGAGAATTTTTAGAAAGATTTGATGCCTTTTTTTTTATGACTTGGATTATTACCATTTTCTCTACTACTATAATCTATATGGATATGATGGTGATTGTGTTAACATCTGTATTTAAGAAGACAAAGAAACAAACCTTTATTTTTATTTTAATGCCCCTTGTATATATGATTTCTATATTCCCAAATGGTCAAGAAGCGGTAAGTCACTTTGGAAATATGGCTACAACAGTTAATTTCTTCTATATTTTGATTATCCCGCCGATATTACTATTAATTACTTTTGTAAAAAAAAAGAAGAGTCGAAGGCGTACGAATTAAGGATAATGTTAGTGAGCTAATAGGCCTCACATATCCAAAAAAGAAAATTGTACGTTTAACACAATTTAACTGATACATTGTATGTTAAGCGCAAAGTTTGTTACAAAAAAATTAGCTTTTTAAAAAAAATCCCAATATAAGGGGTCTCTTTTTAGTGAGTTAGTCTTAGATAAAGAAATTGTGCTTCTTTATTTGTTACAGATAAACTAATTGATGTCTGCACTACAGCATTTATTGATATTATTAATAGAACAAACATGAATATCAAAAAACATTTTGGAGTATCATTATTCTTTTTTATGAAAGATATTAAGAGAATTAAAAGTAATATAATCAAATATGCTATTGATACATACAATTCTAAATTTTGTTGGCTTAATTTGTTAACGGCATTTCGAAAATCTTCTAAGTTCAACTCATTTTCCTTTATAATCGAATTAGAAGTTTTATAACCAATTCTCCACGTATAATTGTTGTTTTCTTTATCTACAATATAATAATAATTACGCACTTCTTTTCTGGTAATAATTTCTCCATTTGCTAAAGCCTTCGAACTAGGAATAATTATCCCTATAAGGCATAGCACAATAATTAATTTACTCTTCATATTTTAGTCTCCGACATTTAATGTATTTTCATATTCTTTTATTACTTTGTTAATAGTCCTTTTCGGGGGATGGGCAAAGTTATCCTATTTCCTGTTGCAGAATCCTTATTAAAAGGATTCCTTTTTTTGTATCAAAAATCTACAAAGAAAAAAGATAAGATCGGGAACACAATCTTATCTTTATCACAAGGAGTAAACAAAAGGAATAACCATCATATTTTTATAATACTTCAATTTTTGTAAATTTTAAATATTACAACCAAAATTAACAAGTATATCTATATTGAGAAATTTATTACAAAACAAACTAAAAATGATGGAAAAATCGAAAGTAAACTTTTAGCCAGTAGTTTACTTTCAAATCACTGACAACGGTCGTTTTGGGTACTTTCCTTAATGGGGTACCGAAACGATTTAGGGAATGAGGGGCCAATCTGGGGTTAAATTACAATTTCAAAATTTAAACAAAATTCGAAAGTAGAATTTTATAATGTTTATTTAGTGAAAACGAGTTTTACAAAAGTATGAAAATAGCAAATTGATACGAACCAGCTGTATTATTTCCATTATCACAAAAAGAACTTGTAGTAATTTCTACAAGTTCTTTTTGTTTTTTTATTCTGTAGGGTCGCTAGTATTACCTGCTTTATCAGTAATACGATAATATAAGGGAATTAGTGGTTGATTATTGGGGGTTAAAAGACTTACGACCAATTGCACCTTTAGCTGAAAAAGCAAGAATTGAGATTTTGGAATACCACACAAGATTGAAAAAAATACGGGATCGGTTTGGTCGTTTTCAAGGGAAAACTAATCTACATTAATAAGTAGAGATTTCAGAATATAAGCGGGGAAATTCCCCTTCCCTTTATGGGAAATCTGACACACTCCCTATTGTTTTGGGGATGTTTTTTACTTAATTTAATTTTTTATTAAAAAGTTGTTGACGATAAAAATAATTTTATGATATTATAAAATATTTGATAAAAAACAACATATGTGTTAAGGTTAAGAAGGTTACCATATATGGAGGTGGATTATATGTTTCAAATTGGCGATAACATTGTTTATCCAATGCACGGAGCAGGTATAATTGAAGCCATAGAAGAAAAAGAATTCTCAGGAAAAAAACAACAGTATTATGTTATAAAAATGTCAATCAGTAATATGCAAGTCATGATTCCTATGGGTAAAATACTAAGTTCGAGTATACGCCCAGTTACTGATATACTTGCATTAAAACACATTATGCACATTTTTCAGCATGGAGAATCAGATAAATTATTGCCGTGGAAACAAAGGTATAAAGTGAACACGGACAAAATAAAAACGGGTGAAATACAAGATGGTGCTGAAGTTGTACGTGATTTAATGCGTATGAAGAAAGAAAAGGCACTGAATACAAGCGAAAAAAAAATGTTGGATAACGCACATGAATTTTTGATTAGTGAACTAGGATTAATTAAAGGGATCACTGAAAATCAAATAAAAAGTTTCTGTTAAGATTCATTATAGATAATGTATTACATCCCCCGAAAATATCCTGAATTTTTCGGGAATATGATGATTATTAAAAGTAAATCATTTCAAAGACATTCAACTTCTTCAACTCACTTTTAGAGTAGGAACCTCTTTTGTTATTACTTCAATCTTATCCATTTTTATTTTTAAATTTCTTTTACGAACGTTCAAAGTTTCATCAAATAACTCGATTAAATAGTCACTTGATTTTTGCAATCCTGATTCACACTGGCACGGACAAGGATCCGTAAGGATGAAAGAGAGGTAGGGCTTTCATTGTTTTAGGTAATATATTATCTAAGTCATTATTTCTAGAAGAAAAAACAATCAATCTCACCGCTATCTCTTTAAGAGTTCCTTATATCTACTGAGACAGTGAATAGTAATTGTTTATCTTCTTTACGTAAAATTGATAAACGAACTGGTAACACCATATGGTCAACTACAAAAAAATGGTTTCCAGACCAGGAAACCATTTTTAATCTTATTTACATAACAATAGTAAATGAAGCAGTAAGAAGGAGTGCACACATGAAAAAAATGTTAACAAAAGAATTAAGTAATGAATTAAAGAAGCGAGAAGGGATTATTTCTATTACAGTTGAGCCTTATGAAAAAATCGAAGTTGGTGGAATTCGTGTAGATGGACCAGCTGTGATTCTAATTAATCAAGAATAGCTAAAAATAGTTGAATGAACGAAGAAAAGGATCAGCCTTTACGAGAAAGGAAGATCCTTTTTGTTTGCTACAGCTAATATGGGATATACGTAACTTTTATCTGATGTGTTGGGGTTAAAAGGAAGGAGAGGGTCGGGATTATCATGGTGGAAAGCTTAATATTGGTAGGATTTCTTTTTACGTTATATAAATTAGTTGATAAAAAAATAAACTAATTATTTAAAACGATATATTGTTTCCTTTTTAAGAGCAAGATTTATTTGAGAGTGAAACGGATAATTTAAAGGAGGAATTTAGATGGATGCAAGGAAAGAGCGCATAAAATACGAGAAGATATCAAAGAATTATGATCGTATTTATTCAGTTTCGTTTATCCTATTAATTATACTTGTTTGTAGTAGTGTGATTATCATAGGAGCTACAGGAGGAAAATATGGAGTGTATTTATTGTTAGCAATTTTACTTAATGCACGTATTACGAAAGAATCTCAAAAAAAGTATGAGCACTATTCTAATAAAGGGCGTATTTAAAATCATACATATCCTAAAAGGAACAACCTAGATGTACATTCAAAATATCCGTATATCATCATCTATTAACTAGTAAAAGTAACTTTATATAAATAATTTTTAGCAATTTAGAAATAGAAACCGTACCTTATTAAAATGTTATTTCCGTTCCTATAATGAATTATCCTTCTAGCATATTTATAAGATTTATATCATATATTAGGAGAAAGAATGCAAATTAGAAAGGAGTCTTATAGAATGAGTTATTCGGAAGGAAATGACTTGAGTGAACAACATATGGTAAGTACACCTAATCCCTACGTATATCAGACATTACAATCAGTAATTGGTAAATATGTGGTTATTGAAACTGTAAGAGGTAATGTAAGAGGAAAGTTAAAGGATGTGAAACCAGATCATTTGCTTATTGAATATACGGTACCGTATATTGTACGAATTCAACAAATTGTATGGATTATGCCAAAACAATGATTAAATTACATCTAATTTGATTTATAACAAATTGGTTTCATAGACGTCCAAATAAAAACACAGGGTTTTATCTCTGTGTTTCTTCAAATTTTCTTTTTTGAATATATGCTTGAGCATGAATAATTTCTTTCTGAAGTTCTTTTAATTCTTCCGTAGATCCTAATTCAATCCTCATGTACGTAGTAACTAGACTAATCATCATATCCATCTTCTCTACTATATTTTGAATGACCTGTTCAGATTGCTCTTTTTTAGGGTGTTGTATTGCTATTAATACATTTTCTATATAATTGTTCTTTCTTTGTTGGATATCATAAATAAACTGTTTTGTGTTTGAGTTCATTTGTTTTCCCTCCGTTTTGGATATATTTTTATTCTATCATATTTGAATAGAAAATATGATAGAATGGACCGTTCTTACTTGCAACGTTCATCGGTCAAAGGGATTGTCACAAGTGATTTTGGTGAAGAACTCAATTATAAATAGGATGAAGTTAAGAGGTAGGTGAAAAGAGCGATTCTAAACCGAGTCACTCTTTTGTTGTATAATTTTTAAATCTTAATAGATTAAATGTATTGTAAAGAAGAACAAAGTGATAGTGAACGCAATAAATTTTTACCATTTTGTTTAGGAGGTGTTACTGTGAAAAATATAGAAATTGAAATAGTTAGATCTGGGAGTCGTCAGGATTTAAAAATGGACTTAGATAAAGTTGTAAAAAAGTTTCGTTCAAAAGGTTTAGAGGTTGTAGTACAATATCGAACACAAGCAATTGTAAATGGAATTGAATATTCAGCTTCAATCATTGGGTGTAAATCAGAATGATAAGGGGAAACGTAAGGGGGAGTGAAAATGATAATAAGTATTATAGCGGGAGTATTTCACTTCAGTTATTATTGTAATTATCGTTACGACTTTAATTGCACCTCGATTGTTAAAGTATTTAATACAAGGAGAATTTTAAAAAAGCAATTAATGAGTGAGGTCAGATTTTAGTTATTTTGTATATAAGCTGTCCATATGGGTAGTTTATTGTATTTTTGCTTAGCGTGGTTTTTTTTCGAAATGCTGGCGATACCTCTCATAATAAAATGAAAATAAACTTTTGAATATTAGTTTACTTTTGTTTTTAATTCCCCAATAAATATTAAATTAACTATTTGTGGTAAAATATGTATATGATATTCAAAAAATAATAACAGAAAGAAAACTTAATGGAAAGCTCGCATCAATTGGATCCTTACTACCCAATTGATGCGAGCTAAGCGAATAAAAAAGCAGTACCACCGCTATAAAAGTGTTGGTACTGCCATATAGAGTGACAAGTGTTTTGTTAATTAAAACGTACTTGCTACTTTAATCGCTTTTTCAAGCCCTGCAGCAACAATTTCTTCTGCTTTATCAGGGAATTGATTGTGGCCCTCAATCACGACTTTCTCCATATCTTTTACACCAAAGAAGCTCATCATACTTGCTACATATTTAACAGCCATTTCCATTGGGGCTTTTGGTCCTTCAGAATATACACCGCCACTTGCGTTTAATAATGCAATTTTCTTATTTCCAATAAGACCTACTGGACCTTCTGACGTATATTTAAATGTTTTTCCCGCGCGGTTTAAGTAATCAATATAAGTGTGTAGTACAGCTGGGATTGTTAAATTCCATAATGGGAAACAAAAAACAACTTTATCAGCTGCAAGGAATTGATCTAAATATTTATCAGCAATAGCTACAGCCGTTGCTTCTTCTGCTGTTAAATCAAATCCTCTACCAGACTTAAATGTACCGTTAATCATATCTACTCCTACATATGGCAATTCCTCATTGTATAAATCAAGCTCTACCACTGTATCATTTGGATGTGATTCTTTATAAGTTGCTAAAAATGCATAATATAATTTCACACTCACTGATTGATCTGCTGGACGGTTGTTTGCTTTTACAAATAAAACTGTTGTCATTCTCTTCTCCTCCTGTTACTCACTTTTACGTTGTTCTATATTTACCCAGTAAAAATGGGTATCCCATTTCTTTTATAATAAAAAACAATGTGGTCAACTTTATTGACTATGTTCCGTATAGTACAATAAAAATCGAATAAAGTCAACTCGATTGACTTTATTTGGTTTTATATATGAATCATCAAGTATTTATAGCATTAACAATCTCCGTATACATTACAGTCCAGCTAACTCATTCTCTTTACCCTTTTCTAATTCTTGATCAATCGCCTTTGCTAATCTTTCTTTGCTAGTAAATCCTTGAATGGCTTCGTCACCAATAATGAACGTTGGAACAGCCATAATTTGAGCTTCTTGATGGGCATGTCTTAGAGCTTCTTGATGCATTTTTCGGTACTTTCGTGATACTAATGCTTCTTTAAATGCAACCTGAGAAAGTCCCACTTCCACCGCTAATTTTGTTAGCACTTCGATGTCTTCAATATTTTGTTCCTCTTGGAAATGTGCAATAAACACTCTATGGTGAAACTCATTTCCTTTTCCAAGTTCCTTTGCAAATTGATAACCTTCAAACGCAAGATGTGTATACGAACGAAAATGTGGTAACTTTATTTCTAATCCTAATTTTTCAGCAGTAGGATAAATAAATGAATCCCAAGCTGCCATTACACGAGTTTGTGTCCGTGGATCAATTTTCGGAGATGGACTAGGACGCAATTCAAATGGCCTCCATTCTACTTCTACATCTTTTTCCTTTACAACCTCATTCAAAGGACCTGTTGCTAAAATACAAAATGCGCATACAAAATCAGAATAAACTTTAATTTTTATAGTCATATATACCTTTCCTCACTTTTTTTCACCCAGATGTAACACGTTAAGTTACATCTGGGTGAAAAAATATATGCTTACATTGTATCCGCATACTTACGGCGAAAAATTTATTTACTAATAATGTAACGGGATTGTTCCATTCTTATACTCTCTAAATACTTGACCTATGATTTATTGTGCTTAGATTACAATAAACTCTAAAACAATTTGTAGATTTGCTCCTATAGGAGAATCAAGATTCGGTTTTTCATAGAAATGAAACAACTCTTTTGCTTCTACAACATCCCCCGCGCAGTATACGTCTAATTAAGTATCTACACTGTTTTTAGAAAAAGAAAAAAGTTTCTTTTGAAACTCATCTTTCCTAACCTTAGTTTGATAACAATGGTATACCGGCAACAAAATAGAAAAACTCGAATGTTTTTTTCATCATTATTTTAACATCGATTTAAATTATATTGCCTGGAATCATCTATAACGGCATGAAACCTATAGCATTTCTTATATAGATTTATTTCATATGGGTTTTCCCATTTTGCGAGCGATATACCTATCATGAATACAAATTTATCTTGGTTCAATAACAATGTGGTAAAACATCATCCTTACAATATCTTTTTAAAACTGTACTCCATGTCCCCACCTAGAGCTTCAGGTGTATCACCAGTTTCTCTGAAATCATGTGTATGAATTTGTTCGAACGGACCAAAATCTGTTTGTTTATAAAATTCATAGCAAGGGAATCCATCATGTTTACCTTCAATATCAACAGTACCATCTTTTTTGACATGCACAATTAAAAGATAGTCAACAGTAGGTGCATTTATATTTAATGGATTGCTAGCACTTGCACTCATTTGAAACTTGACGTCATCAGAAGCCCATTCAATATCAGTGCATACAATACGTTCTGTACTAGCTTTTCCTGTTTTTTTATTGACGACACCATCTGAATTTGTAACTCTTTCCGTTGTTATACCCGTATTCCCATATGTGAAAATTTCTTTTTTATGAAAATCTACAACTACTTCTTGTTCAACTCTAGAACGCATAGCGTTTACAGTATAAGGGGTAAATTCACGTGAGTCACCTTCGAATTCGATTAAGTTTCCCTTTTGTTTATCTTCCTTAGGTCCAGTCCAACCTATTGCAGTCCAAGACATTGGAATGAATACACTTGCTCTAATTTTAACGATATTAGTCATGAGAAGCACCTCTGTAATTTTAATTTTATTTTGGATAATACATAACCTTTAATCATTGAGCAAAACAGGCCACAATTTCTTTAGAACAATCAATTGTTTTCCATTTATACTAGCTACCGCTTGTAAAGTGTGATACTCTTCTGATTCATATTTATATTTAAATTGTCTTTTTAAAACTGTATTCCATCTCTCCAGCTAGCGCCGCTGGAGTGTCACCAGTTTCTCTGTAATCATGTGTATAGATTAATTCAAATCGACCAAAATCCGTTTGCTTATAAAATTCATAGCAAGGGAACCCATCATGAGAACCTTCAATATGCAAAGCTCCACTTTTGTTAACACGTATAGTTAATAAATAGTCAGCCGCAGGTGCTGCTGTATTTAAAGGATTGTTAGCACTTGCCTTCATTTCAAAAGAGACTTCATCAGCGCCCCACAAAACATTCGTACATACAATGTTTTGTGTATCTGTTTTTCCTTTTTTATGCTCAATAGAACCATCTGGATTTGTAATTTTTACAGTTGTAATACAAGCATCTGCAAATGTGAAAATTTCTTTTTTATAAAAATCAATAATTACTTCTTGCTCTAATCTTGACCGCATTGTGTTTACAGCATATGGTGTAAATTCACGTGCATCACCAGTATATTCGAATACTCTTCCTGTTGAAGAATCTTTAATAGGTGCCAACCAAGCATATGGTGCAAATACACTACCTCTAATTTTAACGATATTAGCCATGAGAAACCTCCATAATTTATTAATTTTTATTTTGGTGAATCCTATTTCTTTCATAATCATAATATAGCCAATTCAATTGACTATATTATGCATAGTGCAATGGAATCTAACATAGTCAACATAATTGACTATGTTATGCATAGTACAATGGAATTCCAACAAAGTCAACCTGGTTGACTTTGTTGGAGGAGGTTTTATATATGAATCATCAAGTATGTAATGAATTGGATCTTACATCGCTTTTGTCATTATCCTTTAGTACATCGATTAATGAACTACATGACAGATTGAGTGAATTGGAATTTGAAGACATTAGACCTGTACATGATTTTATGTTTAAATGCATCACTCCTAGTGGAGCAACAGGTATAGAACTAGCCGAATATTTAGGAATTACAAAGCAAGCTGTGAGTAAAATGGTGGATTATCTTGAGAAAAGTTGTTATGTAATGCGCCAAACTCATCCCACTGATAAGAGAGGGAATATTATTGTTTTGACTGAACGAGGGTGGTTAGTAGTGCAAGCAAAAGAGGAGATACTAGCTGAGATTGAGGGGAGATGGATTGAAAACATAGGTGCAGAAAGAATGCAAATGCTCAAAGAGGATTTAACAAAATTAGTATATGAAGCAAATGAAGGTAAATTGTCATCGTGGTTAAGACCTGTCTGGTAAGAATAAAGTCTATAAAGGGGATCAACCAAACATTCATTAACTTACGAAACAGATGATTCCCAAAATGATAAAAATCCGTATTTGTCTGTCAATAGTGCAAAAAATTGTTTAGTGATGAATTAGGTAAAAGTTAAGTAGAAGCTTAGAGATTTGTTAAAAAAATATTTAAAAATCTTTAGCAACTTCTTTAGCTCTAAGAATAGCCTTTTTCTTCATTTCTTGTGCCTTTTCTGGAAACTTGTTGTGGCCCTCAATAAATATTCCTTCAAAGGAGGAAGTACCGAAAAATTCCATCATAACTTCTAAATAAAGATGACCCATTTCTCTATAAGCTTCTGACCCTTCAGAGTAAATATCACCGCGTGCTTGAATGTGTAAGGCTTTTTTCCCTGTCAGTAATCCTATTGATCCTTCTTTTGAATATTTAAATGTTTTTCCTGAAACAGCCACAGCGTCCAAATATGTTTTCAAAATGGCTGGAATAACAACCGATTAACGTACTGCAATTTCCCTACCCATTTCTATATTTGTATAAAAATTGCAAATAAATAATATATGATTTTCATAAAAGAATATAGTGATATTTTGTCATGAGTTGTACTATTTTGATATTTTATAGTAATATTTTGTCGTGAGTTATACCTGACGGCAAATAATTTATGAATCTATAAAGGAATAATGTGAAAATTTATCATTTAACCCAATTAAAAGGAGAATGTAATGAATAATTCCATCGACATACAACACTTGTGTGATCTCGCACATAAAGCCTTTAATGTACCTGTTCACATTTTATCTACAGACAAAAAAATCTTATATCATTCTATTTCTGATGATGTTTGTAGTCCATTTTATTCTTCTAAAGAAGAACATCTTAGTGACATTTATCAAGGAAATGATCCCAATAACTTCCCACTTTTCAGATGTAACAGTTATCTTGAAAATTTCGTCCTAATTCATATAGCAAATCATGATTGTGTAAAAGGGACTATTATAATCGGTCCCACTATACATCCAAAGAGCTCAGATGATATAACCTTTAACATCCGGAAAGAATTTAACTCAAGTAATAAAATTCAAGAAAGACTAGCCTATTATCAGTGCCTACCTGAGATTAAAAAAACTACTTTAATTGATATCGGAATCTTATTACATTACATGATTTTCAATGAAAAGTTAGATGTAGATATCGTTTTAGAAAAAAATAAATTGCTAGAGGAAGTTCCCTATAAAATTGTGAAACCTGATTTATATATTTTAAAACGCCGACAAAATAATCCTGAAACTCACAACAGGGCATTTGTACATAATTATTTTTTAGCAATCAAAGAAGGAAATAAAGAAAAATTATTACAATATATGTATGCTGTTCCAAAAGAAGGTGATGGGATTATTTTAGCAGCAGATCCACTCAGAAACCAAAAGGTTCTTGGAATTATTGCGATTACTCTAGCTACTCGATATGCGATAGATGGTAACCTTCCATCAGATATTGCTTTTTCTCTTAGTCTTTTGTATATACAAACCATGGAACAACTAGATAACGTAGACTCTGTAAAGCGATTGTCAGGAGACGCTTTACGTACTTTTGCAGATCGTGTGAAAGAATACAATGCGCAAAAGTATTCAAAAACGATTACTGCATGCCTGAATCATATTAGAAAAAATGTTTACAATGAAATATCTCTCAATGAACTCGCTGATCATTTGGCGATTACCCCTACTTATTTATCTAAATTATTTAAAAAAGAAGTGGGAATTCCTTTAAGTGAATATATTCAAAGGGAACGAGTAGAAGAAGCAAAAAAATTATTAACACTAACTACATATCCATTATTAGATATTTGCACTTTACTTAACTTTCATGACCAAAGTTATTTTATAAAGGTTTTTAAAAAAATTACAAACATGACTCCTAGACAGTATCGTGAAAAATATACCGTAATATAAGCTTGGTATCTGTTTCTGGTGCAGAAACTTTAATATACGTGTAAGTAATCTCTAAAACTTGAGCATACTGTTTCTATTACTCTAGAAAGGGTACGTTATTTTGTGAAAATGATGGAGAAACGGGGTTTATCCATTTCTTATACAACTATTATGCGTTGCGTTCATCAGTATGGTTCTGAATTGGACAAATGAATCTGATTTCACCTCAAACCAATGACTCTTGAAGAGTCCATGAAACATATATCAAAGTAAAATGGCAATGGATATATTTATATCATGGTGTTAATTTGAAAGGAAACACAAAACATTTTTTTAAGCAAAACAAGAAACCAGAAGGTTGCAAAGCGCTTTTTCAAGAAAGCTTTGCGGCCTTTTCATGTTTCAATACTTCTTGTTATAACGGATCGATAAGAATCCATCTTATTATCTTCATGTCAAGTACTGAGGTGGTTAGAATGAATTGTATTTCAGAGGTTTTTTTATGACTATATAAAGATGTTTTTAAATAATATGGAAAATTAATTATTTATTAACAGTAATATCGGGAATTATTCCATAAAACTTAATAATATATCATATATTACTTCATATATCCACATTTCATGCAATTATGTATACCTAAATAAAGGTAAAAAAGTATAAGTAATACCATTAAATTATTCTATAAATGTTTTTCTAAAATACAAACTACCCCCTTCTAAATTAATATAGTTATTTTTTTATTAAATATATTAAGTTATAATCATTATAATTAATACCTGTCTCTTATACACATCTGACGCTGCCGACGA
>NZ_JAEHCA010000051.1:0-16446 GCF_016483345.1 Bacillus cereus group sp. N24 | reverse complement strand
CTTTTACTTCTTCTTTCGTTTCTTCAACTTCTTTTGCTGGCTCTTTTACTTCTTCTTTCGTTTCTTCAACTTCTTTTGCTGGCTCTTTTACTTCTTCTTTCGTTTCTTCAACTTCTTTTACCGGTTCTGTCACTTCTTCTTTTTCAACTATATTTTGGATTACCGTTCCATTAAAACTTATACTAATTTCATCAGAATCTAAATCAAATTTATATACCTTTTCACCTGGGGTACTCCATTTTATTACTCCGTTATTAAGCGTTCCGCCCTCACCTATCATTTTGATATTGTCAATAGCTTCTCCTTCTAAGTCATATACAGGGACTTGAATTTCTTCATTTACTTTTGCTTCATCTAAAATGATTGTTTGTCTCCCGACATCAATTGAAAACCACTGCCCTAATTGTATTAGCGGTCTTACATCACGAATCTCATTCCCTGCTAAATTCAAGCTAAGTAAGTCCAGCATTGAACCAATAACCGTTACATCTTTAATATGATTGTCTGCAAGATTTAACCACTGTAAGTTTTTTAATGAAGATAACGGTGTTATATCTTCAATTTGATTATGAGATACATTCACAATATTTAATTGTTTCAAATTTGAGATGAACTCAATATTTTTCAAGCCTACTCCTTCTAAAGTGAGGTTTTCTAAGTTCGTCATGTACTCTAAACCTGTTACATCTTTTATCTCTTTTCCTTTTTCTTTAAGTATCTCTAATGTTTTAATCTGTAATAAATCTTCTTTTGTTATAGGAGCGTTTAAATTCTCTCTACCTAAATTCTCTTTATTAATATGTTGTTGTAAATGTTTATCCAGGATTACATTTTGACTTTCTTTTTGTTTTTCAACTATTTTCTGGACAACCATCCCATTAAATCTTATTTTACTTTCACCAGAGCTTGTATCTAATCTAAATTCATATGTTTTTTCTCCAGGACTATTCCATTTTATAAATCCATTATTCAGAATGGCCCCCTCACTTTTTAAATTGATATTATGAAGTGGCTCCCCTTTAAGATTGTATATTGGAATTTGTATTTCTTCATCTACGCTTGCTTCATCTAAAAAGATTTTTTGTCGTTGAATATCAATTGAAATTCGCTTACCCAATTCCTCAACAGGCCTTACGTCAGCAATTTGATTCGCTCCTAGGTTCATCTCATGTAAATCTGTTAAATTACTCAGCGGTGATATATCAGAGATATAATTCTCTTCTAAATTCAGTACTTGTAATTTTCCTAATTTAGATAATGGTGATATATCCTTTATTTCACTATCAGCAATTTCTAGTTCAATAAGATTACTCATTTTACTAATAGATTCAACATTACTAATTTTATTGTTCCCTATCCATAATAGTTCCACATTACTTAATTGGTTAATTCCAGTAAGATCACTGATTTGATTATTGGCTAAGTATAACTGTTTCATAGTTGATAATGTAAATAATGGCTGGATGTCTTCAATGTTATTCCCAACTAAATCTAATGTTTTAATTTTTTTCATTTTACTTAATGGTGTAAGATCAGAAATTTTATTATCTCTTAAAAAAAGCATATTAATATTCTCTAACTGCTCAATTGGATGAATATTTTTAATTGGATTAGAAGTTAAATCTACGTACTTCAAATCTCTCAGTTTCGAGATGGCTGATATATCTGTTACATTAGATTCTCTTAACGTCAACTTCTCTAAATTTGTCATATGTTCTAAACCAGCTATTTCATTTATTCCTTCACCTGAATAAATGGATAATGTTTTAATCTTTAATAAATCTTCCTTAGTTATTGGATCATTTATATTTTCTCTATTTAAATTATGTTTATTAATATGCCTTTGTAATTGCTTATCTAATATTACATTTCCGCTTTCATCTTGTTGTTCCACTTTATCCTCTCTATTTTCCTTTTCTGAAACATTGTTTTCTAAATTTAAAGCATTTACTTCAAACTGCACTTGATATTTATTATCATAGGCCATCGTTGGAATATAAATATGCATTTGCATATTATATCTTTTTCCCAATTCCCCAACTTCAAATTGAATAACCTTCGTTCCATTTTTCTTTTTGTCTTCTGATATAACCTTTACATCATGAAACACACCAGGAGTATGAATATCCTCTGTTTTCAAGTATTGGAAGAAATCGCTATCACTTAACGTTGCTGTTACAATTTTCTTTCCATTCTCAATTGTTAATTTCGGATCCTTTATATAAACAGCTGCCATAGACTGTTCATTCGTTTTATCTTTATACGCTTTAATAACAGCGTCATATGTACCATCTTCTAAACCTTGTCCCGTTTTATTTGCCTCAATTGCTACCGCCGCTAAAGCAGGTGTCGAATACACAGCAAATGGAAGTGATAACGCCGCCGCTATAATCATTGCATTTATATGTTTTTTTTTATTTTTTTTCAACTTTACATCTCCTCCAATATATATAATTCGAAATGTAATCATTTCTTGAATAAATGATAATGATTTTCATTATCATTGTCAATTGAAAAAATAAAAAGTTTACAAAAAAATAATCCCTTTTAAAAGGGATTATGCCATTTTCTCTCCTGATTCTTCTTTAAAAAAGCTCTTCATCGCATGGAATACGTCTGCTTTTTGCTTTAAAATATAATATCTAAAGTTCTCATCTTTAATATTTTTATAGGCTGACATAAGCGTACTATGGCGGTTGTACTGATTGACTTCCCCATACCCAAACATATTACATTTCTTCATCAGCTCTTCAACAAGCTTTACACATCTCGCATTATCTGATGTTAAATTATCACCGTCTGAAAAATGGAATGGATAAATATTATAGCGGTCTGGTGAATATTTATTATCGATAAGCTCTAATGCCTTTTTATACACGGAAGAACATATCGTTCCGCCACTTTCTCCTTTTGAGAAAAATTCTTCTTCTGTAACAACTTTCGCTTCTGTATGATGAGCAATAAATTCAATATCAACTGTTTCATACTTTGTACGTAAAAATCTTGTCATCCAGAAAAAGAAGCTACGTGCCATATACTTCTCCCATATTCCCATCGATCCACTCGTATCCATCATCGCTAATACAACAGCTTTTGAATCTGGCTTTAACACTTCATTCCAAGTACGGAACTTTAAATCCTCTTGGTGAATTGGATGGAAAGATGCTTTACCACGCATTGCATTTCGTTTATATGCGGATATCATCGTTCGTTTCTTATCAATATTTCCCCATAGTCCTGTTTTTCTAATGTCATTAAATTCAATATGTTCAATCCGGTTTTCATCCATTTCTTTTCTCTTTAAATTAGGAAGCTCTAGCTCTTTGAAAAACGCTTGCTCTAATTCTAAAATAGAGACTTCAGCTTCATAATAATCTTCTCCAGCTGCATCTCCTGCACCTTGACCTTTTCCTGGGCCTTTTTGCTTTTGACCACCTGATCCATCTCTCGCAACGACATCACCAACTTTGCTATCACCAGTTCCTTGCCCAACGTGTTTGTTTTTATCATAATTGTACCGAATCTTATATTCATCTAAAGAACGAATTGGTATTTTTACAACATCCTTGCCATTAGACATAACAATGCTTTCTTCTGTTACAAGATCGGGTAAATTATTCTTAATTGCCTCTTGTACTTTTTCTTGATGGCGCTGTTGGTCGTCATATCCTTTGCGATGGAGGGACCAGTTTTCCTGTGAAATCGTATAATTTGGTTGATTTTCTTCGCTCATTCCTTTCCCTCCTTACTGTAATTGTCTTTCTCTATGAACAGCAATCTATAAATTTTGTTCTGTAATGTTCAAGCTAAAATATTTGAAAGGTAACTGCCCATCGAAAATCACCCCATAAACATATATAACGTTTTACATACAATACTCCGAGCATCCTAAACAAAATTTTGCCACTCACATAATAGAAAGAAATATTCAGCCTCTGATAAGAAAGAAACACAATGCATTGTTGCACACATTTTCACTTTGCAACATATTGTATTGTGTTGGCTTTTTTCGTATGAATGGTTGGTTACTCTATCATATGCATATTGTAAAAATAATTGACAATAAATTCATGAAATTGCATCTTAATTTATTATATTTGGACAAGGTATGACACTTTACACATATGAATGGATAATAAAACGCTGTCCCGCAAAAAACAAGAGACAGCGTTTTGTTATCAAACTATCGATTTAGCAAGCTACCTACATAGCGTAATAATTCATTTGCTGAAGAAGAATTATAGCCATGCTCATCAATTAAACGTGCAACAACATCGTTGATTTTCTTAAGCTGATTTTCATCTGGTGTTTTCGTTGATGTTGTGATTTTCACGACATCTTTTAAATCAGCAAATAGCTTCTTCTGAATCGCTTCGCGAAGACGTTCATGCGAGTTATAATCGAAACGTTTTCCTTTACGCGCATAAGCAGAGATGCGAATTAAAATTTCTTCACGGAATGCTTTCTTCGCATTTTCTGAAATTCCAATTTGTTCCTCAATTGAGCGCATTAGTTTTTCATCTGGGCTCATTTCTTCACCTGTTAATGGATCACGTAATTTCGATTTATTGCAATATGCTTCAACGTTATCTAAGTAATTATCCATAAGTGTCTTAGCCGATTCTTCGTATGAATATACGAATGCTTTTTGTACTTCTTTCTTAGCAATTTCATCATATTCTTTTCTTGCTAATGAAATGAAGTTCATATAGCGCTCACGATCTTCATTACTAATGGATGGATGCTGGTCTAATCCATCTTTTAAAGAACGAAGTACGTCTAGTGCATTAATAGATGGTACTTCTTTTCTAATAATTGTAGAAGAAATTCGGTTAATAACATAACGTGGGTCAATACCGCTCATACCTTCATCTTGGTATTCCCGTTGCAATTCTTCTACATCAATCGCATTATAACCCTCTACCATTTCACCATCATATAAACGCATCTTTTTGTTTAAATCAATATCTGGACGCTTCGGATCTTTTAAGCGAGTTAAAATTGTAAACATCGCTGCAACACGAAGTGTGTGTGGTGCAATATGCACATTCGATACATCACTTTCATGAATCATCTTCTCATAAATATGTTCCTCTTCACTCACTCGTAAATTGTATGGAACTGGCATTACAATAATTCTTGAATGCAATGCTTCATTTTTCTTATTTGCTATAAATGAGCGATACTCTGTTTCGTTCGTATGCGCTACAATTAATTCATCTGCTGAAATAAGCGCAAACCTTCCCGCTTTGAAATTACCTTCTTGCGTAAGCGATAATAAATGCCATAAAAACTTCTCATCGCATTTTAACATCTCTTGGAATTCCATCATCCCTCGGTTCGCCTTATTTAATTCTCCATCAAATCGATACGCACGAGGATCTGATTCTGAACCATATTCTGCAATTGTTGAAAAGTCTAGACTACCTGTTAAATCGGCAATATCTTGTGATTTTGGATCAGACGGGCTAAATGTACCAATCCCTGTACGACGATCTTCCGAGAAGAAAATACGCTCTACAACTACATCCTCAATTCTTGACCCATATTCTTGCTCTAGACGCATTACATTTAATGGTGATAAATTCCCTTCAATTCTCACTCCATACTCATCAAAGAAATCATCCCGTAAATGATGTGGAATTAAATGCAGTGGATCTTCGTGCATCGGGCAGCCTTTAATTGCAAAAATCGCTCCACGATCTGTACGTGAGTATGTTTCTAATCCTCGTTTCAACATCGTAACTAATGTTGATTTCCCTCCACTAACAGGACCCATTAATAATAAAATACGTTTTCTAACATCTAATCTTTTTGCAGACGGATGAAAATATTCTTCAACAAGACGCTCTAGTGCATCCTCTAGTCCAAACAGCTGATTACTAAAGAAATTATATTTTCTTCTACCATCAACTTCTTCGATTCCGGCATCTTTTATCATATTGTAAATGCGAGAGTGTGCTGTTTGAGCCACCCATGGTCTTTCTTTCACAAGCTCCAAATACTCCGCAAACGTACCTTCCCATTGTAAACGTTCTTCTGCTGCTCGATGCTGTTCAATCTTTTTTAGAATATCCATTATAGCTCCTCCCCCATCTCCTTGTTCAATCGGATTATTATAAAAGGTATGCTAGGATGTCCTTAAACATTCTTTAAATCAAAACGAAATATATAGTAGTGCTATAAAATTCTCTCCAAAATTCAAAGAAAATTCTGTATAATATAGGTATTAAAGTTTTCACACTGCTATTCATTATAAATAAATTCTTTTCTTCTAAGAACCTTACATACATTTCAATTCATAAATAGAATTCGTAAATCAAAAAAGTAGGGGGAGTATTAATATGAAATTATTATTAATTTTAGGTGTATCACTCACATTTCTTACAGCTATTTTCACATCTGGTTACAACGATAAACCAGGTACACATAAAAAGTGATGTGCTTTTAGCACATCACTTTTTTCTTTATACATCATGTATAATACATATTTTCCACATCATATTTTGATAAAGGGCGACTATAATAATAACCTTGTACAATTTCTACATTTTTTTCCTTCAAAAACTGTATTTGTTCTGCTTTTTCTACTCCTTCTGCAATTACATTCAATTCTAATGTATGAGCTAAATGAATAATTGCAGCCGTAATATTCGTATCACGTTCATCTACATGTATACCTTCCATAAAAGAGCGATCAATTTTCAAAGTATCAATTGGATATGTTTTCAAATAACTTAAAGACGAATACCCTGTTCCAAAATCATCTAAATGAATCTTTAAATTTTGTTCTTTTAATTGTAGCAACACTCTCTTTGATATGTCTTTATGTATAAGGGCTCCTTCTGTCACCTCTATCGCTAATAGATGAGCTGGTACATTGTACTTATTTAAAGCACGTGTAATCATCTCTATTAATGTAATAGATCGAAAATGTCTAGCTGAAATATTAACTGCAATCGGAACCACTTCATACCCTTTATTTAACCATTCACGTATTTGCTGACACACTTGATCTACTACCCACTCATCAAGCTTAATAATAAATCCTGTTCTTTCTGCCAGTGGAATAAATTGATTGGGAGGGACAAATCCTAATTCTTTATTCTCCCATCTTATTAAAGCTTCCATACTAGCTATTTTTTTCGTTTCAATATTAACCTGCGGCTGGTAATATAAGAAAAATTCATTTTTCTCTATAGCACGATGTAACTGATTTTCCATTACAAACCTTTTCTCACGTTCACAATCTAATCCTTTACAATAAAAATGATAATGCCCTTTTCCTTTTTCCTTTGCTTTTTCCAAAGCAGCATCAACTCTTTGAAAAAGTATTTTTTCATCGGCTCCATCTGTTGGGGCCATTACAATTCCAATTGATGCACTTAAATACACGTCCTCTTCTTCAATTACAAAATGTTCACTAATCTTTTCTAATATGCTTTTTGCAACTTCCTCTACATATTCTTTCGTTATATTTTCTATTAACATAACAAATTGGTCATCATGTTCTCTAAATAAATGCATACCTTCTATTTCTAGATTGCTTAAACATTCTGTAACTTTTTGTAATACTTTATCTCCTTCTTTATGACCAAATGTATCATTAATAAGATGAAATTCATCCAAATCCATGAAAACTAGTGCAAGCTCTTTATTTTCATTTAAAAACTCATTTAGCTTGTTTGTGCATGAAATTCTATTCATTAAACCTGTTAATTGGTCATAATAAGCTAAGTATTCCGTCTTCATCTCATTTAATACTTGCCTTGTAACATCCCTCGTAACAATATACACCCCAACAATTTCACCGTTCACAATAATCGGGATCGTTCTCAAAGAAATATATAGTTCATATCCTTCTTTATGAACATATTTCTTTGAAACAATTTGTTTTGCCCTCCCCTGTAAAGCTTCCTTAAATATAATTTGAAAGTCTTTTTCATATTCTTTAATAATAAAGTTAAAAATAAAGTTATTATTTAACTCTTCATATCGGTATCCAAATATTTCATACGTTGCCGGATTAGCATATGTAATTCTACCTATAGAATCTATAGATATAATGGAGTCATTATTATATTCTAGTAATGACTTAAATAACATTTGTTTTTCCTCTATCTCTGCTTTCTCCTCAATCTGAGCTGTAATATCCCTTGTAATACAAATAATAAATTGACATACCCCTTCTTCATCGTATACAGGATTAACTGAAGACTCATAATGTAAATTACCAGTTGGGAAACTGATTACATCACAAAATGTGTGTGCTCTCGCCTCTCTCACCACTTTTGTATATTGCTCTTGTAATATTTTCACCTTATCTCCTGATAACACTTCTGCAAATGTTTTTCCGTAACATTCTTCACTTAATCCAGCATAGTCCATCCCTATTTTATTTATATAAATATATTTAAAGATCTCATCATCAATAACTTTCACAATAAATACTAAATCTTGAATAGCATGTAATAGTCCTTGTCTTATTAAATCCATATCTATCATACTTAAAAAGGTATTTTGATTGTTATATTGTTCCTTCATATTTATCTCAACCCGTCTTATCTATTTTTAATCATATATCCCATTCTATATGAATATGTACCTTTTTTAAAATGTATGACTACATATTATTTTTATTTATAAAAAAAGCCGCCTAATGGCGACTTTTAATAAACGATTTCTAAATCTAATCCTGGATAATTTTGTTGACGAAACGCTTCATAAATTAAAATTGCTGCTGTATTAGATAAATTTAATGAACGTACTTTATCCGTCATTGGAATACGTAAACAATGATCGAAGTTTTCTTCGATTACATTAGCTGGTAAGCCATTTGTTTCTCTTCCAAACACGAAATAATAATCCTTCTCACGTTTGCTATAATCAAATGCTGTATGAGCTTTCTCACCATACTTTGTTAAATAGAAGAATTCACCGTCTTTATTTTTCTCATAAAACTCTTCAATTGAATCGTAATACGTAACTTTTACGTGCTGCCAATAATCTAATCCTGCACGCTTTAACATTTTGTCATCCGTTGAAAACCCAAGCGGTCTAATCAAATGTAATTCTGTTCCAGTTGCTGCACAAGTACGTGCAATATTTCCTGTATTTGCTGGAATTTCTGGTTGATATAAAACAACATGTACACCCACGCGATATTCACCTCTGTTTTTTGTCTACTACGTATTATACCACTTGAACGAAAAATCTCTACCCATTAATAATATGAAAGAATTTATATTTCATTTGTGGTGTGTATTTACTAGAGTCCTCATAACTCCAATAACGCCGCCGGCTATTTGCTGAATGTGCATTTACAAGTGGCATACCATCTGCGTCTTTTGCTACTACAATCGTCGTATGATTCCACCTACCGTCATCTTCGAAATCGTAAGCAATGACATCACCAAGAATAAGGTCTTCCGGCTTTTCTACAGCTTCTCCTCGCAGGCCAACTGTAGAACCTGATAAGTACCAGTAAAAAGAGTGTGCGACAGCCCAGCTCCAACTCCACTGGTTCTCCCTTTGCCACCAACCTTTACGAATATTAGGATATCCGTTCATTGGTACTTCTCCAGTATGAAGACATTGAGAAATAAAATTTGTACAATTATCAGGAAAATTGCGATACACTGGGTTTCGATCATCCCACCAACGCTCTGCATATTTTACTGCCTCTAAACGATTATACTGATAAGAACCGTATTTCTCTTTCGTAACTTCTCTTTCTAATGTCTCACCTATTCCAATCTCTTCTGGCACTTCAATAGCATAATCACCTATTATCCGGCTATTATTTAAACAAACTCTTCGTTTTAATTGTTCCTCTTCGATATAAAATAATTCTTTATGCTTAATTAAATATTTAAAATGTACTTGATAATCAATTTCTTGATAATCACTACTATTTAGCTGTCTAATGAAAGAAACATCTGCTGTTGCTTTCACTATATCTGCACTACGTTTTTGAAACAATTGTTTCTTTCTTTGTGCTAGTTGTAATAAATCTTTAGCAATACCATCCACATTTGTTCGTTTCTCTGTTACATATGCTAAAAACTGTTGTACTTGTGTTTCAATATTTTCTTTTACAACCATTTCATCTCCCTCCCATATTACAATATGAAAAAGGGAGATATTATCTACTCTTTTTTCTGCGCTAACAATGCAAGCCCGCGATTCATTTCATGAAGAACTTCTTCATCCTTTTCACGTTCCATCGCTTTCTCAATAGCTTCGCTTACTCCATCTCCACCAATTTTCCCAAGTGCCCATGCTGCTGTTCCGCGTAGTACTGGTCTTGGATCATCTGTCATAACACCGATTAAATCAGGAATTGCTGATGCTTCTTTAAAATGCGCCAATGCTAAAATCGCATTTCGTTGCAATGGCTTTTTACCTCTCCATGACCCTGACATAATCCCATATTTCTCTTTAAAATCACGATTACTAATTGTTAAAAGTGGTGTTAAGAGCGGTTTAACTAATTCAGGATCTGGCTCCATCTCAGGATGATTATGAAAATCCATTCCTTTATTTTTGGGACAAACAGTCTGACACGTATCACATCCATATATACGATTACCTATTTTATCGCGATATTCTTCAGGTAGGAACCCTTTCGTCTGTGTTAAAAAGGCAATACATTTCTTCGAATCTAACTGTCCACCCTGTATTAAAGCACCTGTAGGACAAACATCAATACATTTTGTACAGCTTCCACATTGATCTTCTATCGGCTGATCTGGTGGAAATGGAACGTTTGTAATCATTTCTCCCAAGTATACATACGAACCAAATTCAGGTGTAATAATAGCGCAGTTCTTACCACTCCATCCGATACCTGCACGTTCTGATACAGCACGATCGCTTAACTCACCTGTATCAACCATTGACTTCACTTCTATATCTGGAAGCTTTTCAATTAAATATGCCTCTAACTTTTGCAAACGATCTCGTAAAACAAGATGGTAATCTTGTCCCCAAGAGGCACGACAAAAAATCCCACGGCGTTCTCCACGTTTACTTAATGGTGCGTTTTTTAATTTTGAAGGATACGCTAAAGCAATCGCAATAATTGATTTTGCACCTGGTAATAAAAGCTGTGGATTCGTTCTTTTTTCTATATCAGACTCTTCAAATCCAGATTGATAATTTAATTGTTGCTGCTGAATTAACCGCTGCTTTAGCTCCTCAAATGGGGAAGCACTCGCAAAGCCTATTTTATCTATACCAATTGTTTTACTATATGCAATTACATCTTGCTTTAATTGTTCAAAATCCATTCTTAATCGCCTCCTCAGATGAACCCATCCCTTATGTAACGACTGTATTGGTTAGCAATTCACTTTTGGAATACTATTCTTTACTTCTATTTTCGCATACAATTATGCTTTTCAAACATTAAAAAACGCAATGCCTCGTTTATCTCAGAAACGAAACACTGCGTTGATCACAATTTATTAGAAAAACATTAAATAAAATTTGGAGCGGGTGAAGAGAATCGAACTCTCGACCAGAGCTTGGAAGGCTCTTGTTTTACCACTAAACTACACCCGCAAATATGAAATACATATAAGATATTAGAATAACTTATGTAAAGTAGTATAGCATGTAAAAAAAACGGAAGCAAGAATTTTATCGAAAAAAGTCGAAAAAGTGATGAGAGACCTCATCACTTTTTCAATTCTTTATCAATCGCCTTCTTCATACTATCGAAATCAGGGTTTGCAAGATTTCCGTTTATATATACTGAAGGAGCACCTTGAACTTTTAATTTTTGAGCACGATCTGAATCTTTACGTACTTTTTCTTTTATTTCTTTACTGTGTAAATCTTTTTTAAACTGTTCTACATCAACTTTTGGAAGTTTCTCTTTCACAATGCTAAGAAGTAATTCTTCTGTAATCCATTCTTCCGTATCTTTCTTTTGACTTTGATAAATCTCATCATAGAAAGTCCAGAATGAATCTTTATCTTGTTTATAAATTGCTTCACCAGCTGCTGCGCCTAAATCGGAATCTTTTCCAATAAATGGGAAGTTAATAAAATATAACTGCACTTTACCTTTATCAATATATTCTTCTTTTAATCGTGGTAATACCGTTACATCCCAAGTACGACATGCTGGGCATTTGAAGTCTCCAAATTCAACTACTTTAACCGGAGCATCATCTTTACCTAAAGATTGTTGCGTAGAATAAGCAAACATCTCATTCCCTTTATCTTTTTTGTCATTTATGATGCTATACGCAATTGTTCCGATTACAATCAATACTGCGATAGAAAAAACTACACCAAGAGCCATGAGTTTATTTGATTTCATATACATTCCTCTTTAAATTCATATTCTGTATACAGCATTGTACACAATACACATAATATCAACACTTATATACGTCACGCAATGAACACGCTCACATAAATTACAAAAACACAATAATTGTGACGATATTGTGTCACAATTTGTCACAATTTATTCAAAAAAAAGAAGCTCCTATGCAAGAGCTTCTCTTAACTTACTGCTTTTTCACGCGCATTATTTAACATCGACTGCTCTGTTTTTATATCATGGCGAATTACTAATTTCTCACTAACTGCTTGCACATACTCATCATGATTGATATATCCTTCTTTTTCCATTAATCTCAAAACTACATTTCGTCTCTCGACCGCTTTATCATAATTTTGCGCAGGTGAGTAATAAGCAGGTGCTTTCACTACAGCAGCCATCATCGCACTTTCAGCCAACGTTAATTGGTTCACCGTTTTACCGAAGTAAAGGTTGGCTGCTTTTTCAATTCCCCATGCTCCTTCTCCGTAATAAATATTACTTACATACAATTTTAAAATTTCATCCTTCGTAAATGTACGTTCAATTTTTTTTGTATAAAAAATCTCTTTCCACTTACGAGAAAATGTACGTTCATTCGTTAAAAAAGCATTTTTCGATAATTGCTGTGTAATTGTGCTTCCTCCTTGCACAACACCACCAGCTTTTATATTCTCAACAGACGCCCTAATAATTGCTATATAATCTAAACCATTATGATGATAAAACCTTTTATCTTCTGTCGCGATAAATGCATGCGTTAATGATTCTGGCACCTCTAACTTAGGCGGTACATGTAATTTACTAATATCACTTTTCTCGATCATTATATTTCCAACGAATAATAACGTACAACTTAACAATAATAATAAAATAATGGCTTTATAAAAGAATTTAGTCATTGGATTTAATGCAACTTTTTGATGATAGTTCACTCTAGATAATACTCGTTCTTTCATCTTGAACACCTCTTTTCCACACAGCATATATATCTCTTAACTTAAGAATACCTTGTTGTAAAAAAATATCCCATCGATTTCTCTTACACCTACCTTACATCATTGTAAGGTATAAAAATGTATTGTATCACAGTCTTTTTTTATCTACTATTCATCTGAAATATTGAATATACATTATTTTAAAACATTCATAACAAACAGCAGCGTAGAAATTAAGAGCGTTATACTTCCTTGATTCCACTTTATTCTTTTATTATATCATCTATAAATTTCTATTTTTAAACATCTAGTAATCTAATTATATATCATAATTATACAGAACTAATGTTCTCGAAATCAATACTAGCTTTATTATCATTTTGACCTTTTTCTGAAGTAATATACATAAGAAAAGGGTAGCTATTTGAGATACACTCAAATAGCTACCCTTTTCTTACAACCTGCCTATAAGGTTATATGGCTGTACTTCCCACGTTTCGTATGGGATGAAATGCGTTGCTCTCATCGCATCAACTGTTCTTGATTTCATATGAGGACGCGTTATATACTCATCGATGTTCTCTTCATTTAAAGCAATAAATTTAGCCTCTTGTATTTCTTCAGGTTGAATTTTTATATCACCACTCACATATGCCACTTTAAACACAACAGCTAAAATATGCATAGAAGCATTATAATAGACCCCTGTAATTCCGATAGGCTTCACCGATAATCCTGTTTCCTCTTTTATTTCCCTACAAACAGCTTGATCGAGTGCTTCTCCTTCTTCTACCTGTCCCCCAGGCATTTCCCACGTATCCGCTCGCCAATGTACTTTTGTTAAAAGCACCTCATTCTTTTCATTTGTTAAATAGCCTGCTACAGCAACGATATGCTTTGGTGTTTTATGCTCCATAGAAATACCTCCTAGAAATACAATCATTTAAAATACTATCTATAATCCTATTCCATAACTACAACAAAACACCTTTAAAACCTTATCATCTTAATTATTTCAATAAAAAAGACCCAGTTCGTTAAACGAAAGGGTCCTTTTTTATTATTCGCCTAAGTCTACGTTATGGTAAACTTGTTGTACATCTTCTAAATCTTCTAATGCATCAACCATTTTTTCAAATTGTACTTGAGCATCTTCAGGAAGTTCTACATCATTTTGTGCAAGCATTGTTAATTCTGCAACTGTAAATTCTTCAATACCAGCATCTTTAAGTGCAGATTGTACTGAGTGGAATTGATCAGGTTCAGCATAAACGATAACAGAATCTTCTTCTTCTAGAATGTCACGTGCATCTACATCTGCTTCCATTAAAATTTCAAGAACTTCATCTGATGTTTTACCTTCAAGACCGATAACAGCTGTCGCATCGAACATGTAAGCTACAGAACCATTTACGCCCATGTTACCACTGTTTTTGCTAAATGCAGCTCGTACATCTGCTGCAGTACGGTTTACGTTATTTGTAAGTGTATCTACAATTACCATAGATCCATTTGGTCCAAATCCTTCGTAACGAAGCTCATCATAGTTTTCTTCTGAACCGCCTTTTGCTTTTTCAATTGCACGATCAATAATTGTTCTTGGTACATTGTATGTTTTCGCACGCTCTAATACAACTCTTAACGTTTGGTTTGATTCAGGATCTGGCTCGCCTTGTTTTGCTGCCACATAAATTTCACGTCCAAATTTTGCGTATATACGGCTTGTATTTGCATCTTTTGATGCTTTTTTGTCTTTAATGTTGTTCCATTTACGGCCCATACTTTCCACTCTCTTTCTCGTTTTAAATCTACATAAAAATATTAATATGAAATATAATGTGTATTCAACACATTTTTAAAAGAAATATAAAAAGTTCACTTTTGATTCATATTACAGACATAATATAAATCATTATCATTTTGTTCTTTCGACAAGTTATATTATACATGAATTTTTACGTTTATTACGAATTTTAGCATCACATAATATAATTTAACAAAAAAGACTCTAACATTTCTGTTAGAGTCTTTTTACATCGTCGATACCGATTGTCCGGGCCGCACCGACACTCCCGAAGGAACACGATTTTGAGTCTTTCTAGGTGACATTTATATAGTTATATAGAGTGTTCCCCCTAAAATCCTTTATTTTAAAGTATTTTAAAAATTTTGAGCTTCTTTAAACATGATGAATTAAAATGAAACGAAGCCAAAATGGAATCACAATAAATAACTGATACTTTTTACTTTCATTTCTCTCTTGATTAAAATTATCATATTTCATTTATTACTTTATTTCTCGCTAAACAATAAGAAAAAAGGGAAAAATTACCACAACCTCCCCCTAATTACTTTTTATTGCTGTATAATTAAAACAGGAAAATAATTTTGGAATTCAAAGATTTGAAGGATAGGGGAGAATTATGACACATTTAAATGAAAAAAAAGCACATGGTCTTAAAGGGATAGGAGAAAAGCTAAACCCAACTATCTATCAAGTGAGATTCATGAAATTAGATGAACCAATTCAATTTGAGTCATTCCCTAAATTAAAGGAATTAGGGGAATGGTTGAGTACTTCAACGCAAATGTGGTCGTGCCACTCAACTATGTACAAGTACAACAGAGAAGAGTTTGAAAAGAAGTTTTTAGAAATTACAAAGTTAACAGTTGATAATGTGCTAATATCTACTGGTGGTGTCGGATTTAACTTCATGTCACCAGGGTGGAGAGATTCTCTATAAAATGAAACACTAAAGGGATAAAAATGAATGTTCATTTTTATCCCTTTAGTGTTTCACAGTTTGCTTTAACTGTATAGCATGAGCTTTGATAGTATTAGTCCTTATTTTATAGTGCGATGAAAACAAAAAAAAACTCTATACAATTAGTATAGAGCCTGATGTTACGCCGTTCTTGATACCGATGGTCGGGGTCGAACCGACACTCCCGAAGGAACACGATTTTGAGTCGTGCGCGTCTGCCAATTCCGCCACATCGGCACAATAATAAAGGCGGCAACCGGATTTGAACCGGTGATAAAGGTTTTGCAGACCTCTGCCTTACCACTTGGCTATGCCGCCATATTTAATTTAATTGGAGCGGAAGACGGGATTCGAACCCGCGACCCCAACCTTGGCAAGGTTGTATTCTACCACTGAACTACTTCCG
>NZ_JAEHCA010000050.1:0-16757 GCF_016483345.1 Bacillus cereus group sp. N24 | reverse complement strand
TCTCATTAACATAAGAGAATAGTAACGTGCTTTTAGCTTCAAAAATAGTCTAAATCCTTAAGTTGATGGATGTGGGGGTCTGCCACATGCCCACCAACTTTAGCAAACAAATCCACCCCCTAACGAAAAAATGAGCTTTTTATTACAAATTAGCACAAAATTTCGTTCTGGGGGTAGTTATATTTTGTTAGCTTGATAGCGATGGGACGGTACCCCTTGAAAAGAAAAATGAAGAAATAGTTATTGATGATAAGCAGGTAAATACTATAGCTGTCCCTTAATTATTTAATAATGTTCATTTAAATATTCATATATTTTGCGTTTTTATCCATATCTATTGTAAAATTATATATGGTTCTCCTAATAAGCTGTTATAATGGATTTTTTTAGGGGTTTAATATATATAAATCTTAAATTATTTTTGGGAATATTTTTTTTATCTAACTAAGTTATATTGAAGTAGAGGTGAACCATCGGTGCAGCAGGTGTTAGTAATTAAGAATGAAAGGTCTTTAGCAAAGAAAATCGTAAGCGGTCTAACGCAAGAAGGCTATTTCATTTTAAAAATTCACAATGAAAACCAAGGTTTAAATATAATATATGAACAAGATTGGGATATTATCATATTGGATTGGGATTCATTAAATATATCGGGACCAGAAATTTGCAGACAAATACGACTTGTTAAAACGACACCGATAATTATTGTGACCAACAATATTTCTAGCAAGGATTGCATAGCAGGATTACAAGCAGGAGCAGATGATTATATAAGAAAACCATTTGTGAAAGAAGAATTAGTAGCAAGAGTTCAAGCGATTTTAAGGAGAAGTGACTGCATCCAGCAAAATGAGACAAACTTTTTTCAGTTTAAAGATCTCTTTGTTGATGCATATAGCAATATTGTGAAAAAAGGTGGTGAAAATCTCTCGCTTACTAAGCGCGAGTATGATTTACTTTTATTTTTAATCAAAAATAAAAATAAGATATTGCACCGTGAAATGCTTTTGGATCAGGTTTGGGGATATAACGTAGTAGTAAGTCCAAATGTAGTAGACTTATATATTGGGTATGTAAGAAAAAAGTTAAAGTGCGAGAAGAAAGACAGATATATTCAAACAATACATGGCAGGGGCTATTCAATGGTTGAATGATAAAAATAAGATAATAGGTAAAATACAGTTTGTCATAATAATCAATATCCAGCATATAAGAGAGCTCAAGATTTATTATTTAAGCAACCTGGCTTTGCAATAGTTGATCCTGATACGAATTGGGATAATATAGATATCAAGTTTCCTTGCGTATTAAAGCCTGTAGACGATAGCGGAAGCAATGGAGTATCTATCTGTAATAGTGAGGGTGACCTCAAACGCGCTTTAGAAGCTGAAATGGTAAGGAATATCAATGAAAGAGGATATAGCTTAGAGAGAAAATGGTTAATTGAAGAATTTATAGAGGGAGCAGAGTATTCTGCAGAGATGTTACACACTTCAGAAGGATGGAAGCTTATTTCAGTAACTCAAAAAGACATTTATGGTATTCATGCAGTGGAAAGCGGTCATGTGACTTCAAAAGATTTAAGTCCCATTAAAGGTCTTGAAGAGTATTGTGTACAATTGTTGTCCGAATTTAACTTACAAGCTGGGGCCGCACATATAGAATTTATTGTAAAAGATGCTGATCTTTATTTAGTGGAGATTAATCCAAGATTGGCGGGTGACTGTATTCCGGACTTAGTTGAAATGGCTACTGGAGTAAACATGGTAGAAGCTGTTTTAGATCAAGCAGTCGGAATTTCAATTCAAATTGAAACGCAGCGGTCTAAGTCTGCTGCTATACAATTTTGCATCCCTGAGCAATTAGGCACCTATGTAGAGATACACAACGTAGAGCAAGCGGAGAATGTGACGGGGGTAGCAAAGATTCATACGGTTAATCTTCCTTTTCATGTAGAGAAAGTTTCTAGTAGTTACCATAGACTGGGATATGTCATAAGTGAAGGTGATACACCAATTGAAGCCTCTACATCAGCGAAAAAAGCAGTAAGCTTAATTCAATATACTGTTCAGTAAGAGAGTGCAAACATATCCAAGTAATGAAGCGAATATACATCTGATTCAGGGAAGTAAACATAGCATGAATGTTGTAGAGACACCAATACAAGATTTTTTCCCTCTATAATAAATGAGAAAAAAGCATCATATTCCAGTGGGTTTATGATGCTTTTTTATTTATTATGAAAATATGAATTAATAATAATTAAAGGTATTTTCTATTCTAACCTTTTATGAAAAAATAAGAAGAAACAAAGTGTATTATATAAAGGAACATTCACATCTTTCATGATAAATCATATTATAATATATCTTATTGCTAATTTATTAATACATGTACAGTCTTTTTGGTATTATTTATTAAGAAAGTGAAAATTTAATAGTATTGACATTTTTTAGTGTTTATATATAATATATCGTATATATAAATTGGAAAATTCGTTATAAATTAGCTGTTTGTAGTGAGAATGAAGATATAAATAATATTAATATTGAAAATGTAACAATTGACAAACTAAAAAACATCTTTTTAAACGAAAAACAATTGAATTAATTGGCCCTTCAGTAGAATTATTTTACTCATCCACTACATACAATTTAGTTTAATTAGAAATCTCACTACTTCAATAAAAATGTATTAAAAGGGGTCATATTTTATGGGAAAAATACCTTTAACTTCTGCTCAGCGTGGAATTTGGTATGCACAAAAACTTCAGGAAAATAACAATGTCTTTAATACGGCAGAATACGTAGAAATTAATGGGGAAGTTAATGTGAATCTTTTGAAAGATTCAATTAAGCAAACTATTCTTGAGTGTGAAGCACTAAATGCAAATCTTTACGAAAGAGATGATGAATTATATCAAACTATTAATGAAAAGAAAGAAATAATAATAGATTATCACGATTTATCGGGTAATGATGATGCACACAATTTAGCAATTAATTGGATGAAAGAAGAAATGGAACTAGAAATAAATCTTTCAAATGATCAGTTATATCGAGAGATGATTTTCCGTATTGATGATAATAAATATTATTGGTATCAGAAAATTCATCATGCAATTATAGACGGTTATGGTGTTTCTCTAATTTTAAAAAAGGTTTCTGATATTTATACTTCGAAATTGACTAACGTTTGTATAGATAATTTTAGTTTTGGGGCAATAAGTTCTATTATTGAAGAAGAAAATAACTATTATAATTCAGATAAGTATTTACAGGACAGTAAATACTGGATAAATAAAATGAAGTATCATCCGGAGATAGTTAGTTTTAATAATCATCAACAAATGAATCGAGATACTTGTATACCTAAAGGTCAATTTATTCGAGAAACCAGATATTTATCAGCTTGTACAATTAAAAAACTTGAAGATTTAGCTCACTCTCTAAAAATTAATTGGTCTGAAATTTTATTATCTGCGACTGCAATATATTTAAGTTTAACTACTGGACAAAATAAAATAATACTTGGACTACCAATGATGTGTAGGCTCGGTTCAGTATCACTTACAATTCCATCAAATGTGATGAATGTTCTACCTTTAAATGTTAATGTTGAAAGTAACAATAGCATTAACAATTTAATTATGCAGGTTTCAAAGGAAATATTAGAAATTAAAAAACATGAAAAATATCGAAGTGAATTAATTAGACGAGAGCTCGGTTACGTTGGTACTAATGATAAATTATTTGGGCCTGTAGTAAACTTTAAAACTTTTGATTACAGTTTAAATTTCGGAGGTGTAAAAGGTATAGTTCATAATCTTTCAGCAGGTCCAGTAGAAGACATTTCAATTAATATTTACATTGATGTAGAAACATCTACTATAAAAGTTGAAATGGATGCAAATCCGAGACAATATTCCGAAAGCGATATTTCTTTACATAGTGATAGGTTTATAAATTTAATTGATACTTTACTGGATACTGAGATTGATTCTGATGTTGGTTCTATAGATATTTTGTTAGAAAAGGAACGTCTAGATATTTTAAATAAATTCAATAGATCAGAAAGTCATATATTAAAATTTCAAACGATACACGGTATGTTCGAGTATCAAGTTGAAAAAAAACCAAATAATATAGCTATTCAATCTGGGGATACGAAAATTACATATAAGGAATTGAATATTAAAGCGAACGGAATTGGAAAAGAACTCCAAAAAAGGGGTGTACATCCTGGTGATGTTGTAGGATTAGCTTTTGAACGTTCAATTGAAATGTTAGCTTCTATACTTGGGGTATTAAAGGTTGGTGCAACTTATTTACCAATTGACCCCAAATATCCCGCTGACAGAATTTCATTTATATTAAATGATTCTGGTGCATCATTTTTGTTAAGTGACCATTCAATTAAAGATAAAATTTTATTTCAAGGAGTTAAAATTTCCTTAAATGACATATATCTTGGTGAAGTAAATAATTTAAATAGTGACGTAAAAACTACAGATATAGCCTATATTATATATACTTCAGGAACAACTGGAAAACCAAATGGTGTAATGATTGAACATAAATCGGTTATAAATTTTCTGCAAACCCTTGAGGAGAGAAGTCCACTCAAGGATACAGACTCACTTTTGTTAAAAACCACTATATCTTTTGATGCGTCTGTCTGGGAATTATTTTGGTGGATGTGGAAAGGGGCACGCCTTAGCTTATTAGAAAATCATGCTGAAATGGACCCTTTACTTATTATAGAAGCTATTAATAAATATAAAATTACACATCTTGAGTTCTCACCATCTATGCTTCAAGTTTTTTTAAATTATGTAAATGAATTTAAAATGCAAGATAAATTAGTGACTGTTAAGTATGTTTCTGTAGGCGGTGAAGTTTTGTCTGCTAATTTGACAAGGTGCTTTTACGATACACTTACATTAAAAAATAATACTAGGTTATATAATACCTACGGACCTACAGAGACCACCGTTGAAGTATCAAGTTACCTGACTCAAGGAAATGAGACATCGCTAATTCCTATCGGGAAACCAAACCTTAATACAAAGTTTTATATTTTTAGTGATTCATTTAAATTGCAACCTATTGGTGTCACAGGGAAATTATATATTGCTGGGCAAGGACTTGCGAGGGGTTACTTAAATAGAGCTGATTTAACTAAAGAAAAATTCATTGAGAATCCTATTGTTTCAGGTGAAAGAATCTACTATACGGGTGATTTAGCAAGGTGGCTAGTAGATGGTAATGTAGAATATATGGGTAGAGTAGATAACCAAGTAAAGATACGAGGGTTTAGAATTGAGGTAGAAGAGATAGAAAACGCTCTTTATAAAACCGGATTAATTCAACAAGCAGTAATAATCCCTATTAAAGCTGAAAAAGAAAGTCTAGAATTAATTACTTATTATGTAACTAATAACTCTGTAACAACTGAAAAAATAAAAGAAAAATTAAGTGAAGTGCTTCCGCCTTACATGATACCTAGTTATTTTATGGAACTAAAAGATATACCTTTAACTATTAACGGAAAAATTGATTACAAATCTTTACCTAAGTATATTCATAAAAGTAAAAAGGGTTCCAAAGAAAGAGCTTTAACTCAATTAGAAAGTGAATTAGCAATCGTATGGAGTGCCGTGCTAGGGACTAACAAACCTTCACTGTTAGATAACTTTTTTGATTTTGGGGGACATTCACTTAAAGCAGCAAACTTAGTCACAAAGATTCACGAGACATTTCAAGTTAAATTATCAATAAAAGATGTCTTTGACAACCCTTTATTTAAACAGCTAGCAAAACAAATAGAAGGAAAAAGAAAAGAAGAACATTTAATTATACCTCAAGTAAGTACCAAGAACAGTTATGTAATCTCTCCTCTACAAAAGAGGATGTTTGAAATGAACAAAATCTCACCATCAAAAATTGCATACAATATGCCTTCTGTTACAGAGTTCAAAGGAAATTTAAATGTAAAGCGTTTAGAAAATGCAATTTCACATTTAATAGAAAGACATGAGACTTTAAGAACATATTTTTTAGAAATAAACTCTGAATTAAGACAAAAGATAGCTTCATTTTACTCTTTTAAACTCAATGTCATTGAAATGGATGATCATAAAGAAATAGCTAATTATATTAATAACTTTGTTCAACCTTTTAATCTTAATAAGTTACCACTATTTAAATGCGACTTATTAAAAGTGGGGGAAGATAGCTATTTATTTTTACTAGATATGCACCATATTATATCAGATGGAATTTCATTAAATATTTTTATGAATGATTTGATAAAATATTACAATGGAGAGAGTCTGTCACCCTTACGTGTTCAATATAAAGACTATGCAAACTGGCAATTGTCTCGTATTAAAAGTATAGAAAAGCAAGGGAATTATTGGGGAAATTTATTCAAGGATCAATTCTCAATGTTTAAGCTGCCAACTGATTACGAAACGCAACAAGAATTAGACTTTAAGGGTAATAATATTGAGTTCGTAATTAATAAATCACAAAAAGAGAAATTGTATTTAATTGCTAAAGAGAAAAATACTACTCTATATACAGTTATGTTAACTATTTATACTATTATGCTATCTACTTATAGTAAGAATAATGACATTATTATTGGAAGTATGAGTGGGGGACGCACGCATTCAGATTTAGAATCTACCATGGGCTTATTTGTAAATACTGTTGCCGTTAGGAACCAGCCACTCGATAATAAATTATTTTATGATTTCTTAGAAGAAGTAAAAGAAAACTCTTTAAAAGCTATTGAAAATCAAGAATATACCTTTGATGAGGTACTTAATAATTATCAAGAAAGTATTAATCTTAATAACCAGATTTTTGAAGCGATGTTTCTTTTTCAAAAAGTTATTAAATTAAATGAATTCAAAGGAGATTTAGAAATAAAGTCTTTTAAAATGATCGAACAGCCTGTATCAGATTTTAAATTAATATTAGAAATTATTGATAATGATAGTGAACTTAAATGTATATTAACGTACTCAACTACTTTATATAAATATAGTACCATTAAAGGACTGGGAGATAATATGTTAAATATAATTGAACAGATTATCAATAACTCAGGAGATACAATTTTAAAAATGAAAGAAAAATCAGTTATTAATGTAGCTGAACGAATAGGATCAGATTAATCGGGGAGGGGAAAAAACCTCAGCAGAAGAAGTTGAGAATCATCTCCTAGTACACAAAGATATTACAGATGTAGCAATTTATCTATCCCAGAGTTGTATTTAGGTGAGCGAATTTGTGCCTATATAATAGCAAAAGAAAATCGTCCTACTTTAAAAGATTTAAAAGAGTTTTTAACTTTAAGAGGTGGAGATGAATATAAATTTCTGGATCAAGTAGAATTTATAACTGAATTTCCTGAGACTGGAGTAAGGAAAGTTAGTAAAAAAGAATTACGTAAAATGATATCAGATAAATATAGGAAGACCAAAATTAATTATTAAATTACTTACATTATGAGGAGAATTTTTAATGACTTTACCAACTATTAAAGACTATCTAATGCCAACAAAAACTGATTTACCAACTAATAAAGTAAAATGGAATGTTGATAAAAAACGTGCGATTTTACTGATTCATGATATGCAAGAGTATTTTATTGACGCTTATGAAGAAGACTCACTGCTAATAAAAACTCTTGTGAAGAATATAAATATACTAAAAAGCACGTGTAAGGAGCTTGGAATCCCAATTATATATTCTGCTCAACCTGAAGGTCAAAATTCTCACCAGAGAGCGTTATTAGAAGACTTTTGGGGAAAGGGAATTCCCCGAGAAGGTAATAAGCAAAGGATTATTAGCAGTTTGACTCCTGAAAAAGATGATATTTTATTAACTAAATGGAGGTACAGTGCTTTTAAAAAAAATGACCTATTAGACATTTTTCAGGAGCAAGGACGTGACCAGATAATAATTTGTGGAGTTTACGCTCATATAGGCTGTCTTTTAACTGCAGCAGATGCATTTATGGAAGGTATACAACCATTTTTCGTTGGAGATGCTGTTGCTGATTTCACTTTAGAAGATCATAAACAATCACTAATTTATACATCAAATAGATGCGCTAAAACAATTACTACCGAGCAAATAAAACAAGCACTATCTAATGAGAATGATGATTTAACTAAAGATTACATCCGTGAACAAGTCGCTGAACTAATTGGCTATAATGAGTTTCAGTCAATTAATGATAATGAGAACTTATTGTTATTAGGGATGGACTCGATAAGGGTTATGACTTTTATGGGAAATCTAAATAAAAAAGGAATCAATTTACCCTTTGTAAAACTTGCTTTGGAACCGACTATTAATAATTGGTGGGAACTTATAGTAAGTAAGAAGGATGAAGTACTTAAATAGTAAAACTAGCTTTATACATAGTTTATTTAACAAGTCACTGTTATGGGGTAAAGTATTTTTAAAGTAGGTAAATCTCCATAACAGTGTTTTATGCGGCTCAGAATAACATTCAAACTCTATAAAAACCCTATTTGAAAAAGGTAAACGTTGTTTCCTAGTTAAAACTAAATCAATCAAAGTTAATTTAGTTTTTAATAAAAAATACGGAGGTAGTTAATAGTGTTTTATTGCGTAAACCTTGAAGAACACAACAACAATAAAGGTATAACTAGTTATGAAGATAAAAGTAATGGAGAACTAGATTCTTTAGCAGGACTCTCTATACCAAAAGATTTTTTTCGCGAGAACATGAACTTTATTTATGAAAGTCAAGATATACCTTTTATATTTAATATTAACAATAATTTTGATAACTTTGAAGTGGATAATCAACTTATAAAAATCAGACCAAACTTATACTCAGACATTTTTTTTGTTGGCACTTGTTACGGAGGTAGTTATTACCATAATGTGGACCTAATGAATGAAAATAATATTTATTCTAAAAAACTACACTTATCAGACTTAAATAGTGAGATATCTAATAATGGTGATATTTGTTTCAAATCTTTTGAATACATGCATTCACATCTAGGTATTAACAAGTTTATAAAACCTAAAATTTGGTTTTATCATATGTCATTTAATTCTTATATGAAATTAGATCACCTTAAGTTTGGTTATAATCCATTTATACATATTTTTTCTATCACAATGAAGGAGGTATAACAATTTGAGTAAATCAAAAGTAATTTATAAGGAGAACTTCGATTGTAAAACCCTTACACTAAACGCTATTTTATCAAGGGTTATACCAATATCAGAATTTATTTGGAACCAGGCAGGGTTAGCAATCTATGAAAATGAGAATAATCTAATTTTTACTCCTTACTATATAAATGAGTATGAACATCTTTATAACACGACTAATGTAAGAAGTATTGAATATAAATCACCAAATTTTGAACTTTGGTTAGAAAAAATAATATTTATATTAAACAGTGGTAGTTCAATACTAGTACGTGTTGATATCTTTGATTTACCATTTAATATGTATTATTGCAAACATAGGGGACCACACTACATTGAAATTACACATATGGAACATGACCAATTTTTTGTATGTGACCATTTTTATAAATATTCTGGTTTGGTTGATATAGCCATTATTGCAAAAGCTATGGAAACTAGAATGGACATTGAAGGTGAAAATGAATACATTTTCCGTAGTTTCTATACGGATGGGCATTCTTTTAAACTAGACAAACATTATTTATTTAAAGTTATGACTAAGAATAACTCCCAAATATTAGGGGGAGAGGCAGTAGATTTTTTAGATATACCAAATCACAGACGGTTGGTGGGTCTAAAAACTTTTGATAGATTCGATAATTACTTAGAAGAACATTTCCATCAAAAAGGGCCATTAAAAGACATATACAAAAGTTTATTTAATTTGAGTAATTCAAGGTACCATTATTCAAAAATTATCTCAAAATATAAAGGTAATTATAACAATATTGAAGTGATTGAAGACTTATATTTAGATAGCTATCAGAATTTTAGAATAGCAGCTAATTTAGTCCTTAAGTTAAGAGCATCAAAAAAAGAACGAGCATATCTTACTAACTTAAAGGATATATTATCCTCAACTCTAAATATTGAAAGAGAGGCATCTAAATTAGTTGAAGATTTTATTTTAAAAGAAGATGTACCTAATACGTTTTATAAATAATTTTTATAAAAGATTTAATAAACGATAAATACTAAATAACATATTTAAGCTTAGCTTACAAAGTGACCTACTAATGGGTTCAATTCACGTTAATTTATATTAATTAATATATGAATGATAAAGATATAAAATAGACACCTGATTATAATAAATATTTCAATTATAATCAGGTGCCTAAATTCCAATAGGTATAGGAAAACAATATGATGATACATTTAAGCAAGAAACAGTAGAGTATATCCTTGAGTATAAATGTCAACCTAAACATGTACACTTTTGCTTGTCCAAGGCTGTACAAAATTACTTATTCTCTTTATTAAAATGATCCTTAATTCGATAAGATTTTCCAATAATGCTAACGACTGTGGCGTGATGCAAGACACGATTCAATATGGCGTTAGCTATTTTTGTGTCTTGAAAAACTTCATTCCACGATTTGAAATTAATATTGGTAGTGAGAATCGTGGAATGAAGTTTTTCATAACGCATATCAATTAACTGAAAAAATAATTTTGCATCCTCTGAATCAATTGGCAAATAACTAATTTCATCATTGATAAGTAGTTTATGCTTCGTATAATGTTCCATACGAGTTTCAAGACGATTTGCTACTTTTGCACGTTTAAGATTTTAAAGTAAATCATGACATTTAATGAAATATGTACTTGTACGTTTCTTAGCTGCTGTGATGCCAATAGAAATGGCCAATTGGGTCTTTCTTTGATATTTAGCTGAAACTGATTATTGATTTGACTTGTAGTAAATCATGTTCGATGCATTGACTTTTACTAGTGTGTGTTTGATTCTGTAAGAATCTCTTATTGTGCTCTGTGGTAGGGACTGTAAGAGATTTTTTTCTTGTTTTAAAACGAACATTGGAATCTTGTTTGGATTAACGGGTATTAATTGAAAAATAATCCATTTATAAATTATATTTAAAAATATTGAGATTTTATTCCTTTTATATTATAATTTTCTGTATATGTAAAATATTAGATTTTTAATTTTCGTTTTTAATTAAACAAAAATTTCAATTTCAAAGAATGTAATGAGAGGCATATGTATATTCACTCGTTTTGCTATAATATAATGATTGCGAAATCTCGCAATATAGTCGAGAAAAGTACATTAAAAACTCGTAGTATTAAAATGGAGTTTATATTTATTATCAAATTCTTATTCAGGTTAATTTATGCTCAAGAAAAATATTTTTTGTTATAAATTCAAAATTTCGGATGTGAAGTTCTTTTTGTTGATTTTTGGGAGGTAATGTATGAATAAAAGTAAACTGATTTGTTTGGCACATGCAGGGGGATCTGCACAAATTTTTAAAGAATGGGGCCGTGTTTGTAATTCAATTGAATTTATCCCAATTGAGTACTCTGGTAGAGGAAGCCGCATCGGTGAAACTTTATTTGCGAATTTAAATGAAATGGTTGATGATGTATATAAACAAATTTTAATTCATATTAATGAATGTGAAAAATATTCAATTTTTGGCCATAGTTTTGGAGGATTGGTAGCATTTGAATTAATTAGAAATTTTGATTTTTTTACTCCTGAGCATGTTTTTATTTCAGGAATGGGTGCTCCACATAAAAGAAAGTCACATTCCTTTTTTCATTTACTACCGGATGATCAATTTATTGAAAAAATAAAACATATGAATGGAACCCCTTCTGCAGTTCTCGAAAATAAAGAATTAATGGATTTGTTTTTACCGATATTAAGAGCAGATTTTAAAATGAATAATGAATACCAATACAATACAGTGTCGAGTAGAATCAAAGAAGATTTATCAATTATTTTTGGAAATAAAGATCATATAATAGATAGGAACAATATACTATCTTGGAGAGATTTGACTGATGGGGATTGTGATTTCTTTGAAATCGATGGGGATCATTTTTATGTGAATAGGAATTATAGTGATGTTTTAAATATTATATCTAAAAAATGTCTACATCAATAATACCTTCAATAAAGGACAAGAATGTAACAATTTATGTTTTAAATGAGGTACTCCGTATTCAGCCTATCGAGGTGTTAGGGAAATTATTTATAGGTGGTAGCGGATATTTGGACGAGGATATTTAAATCAGCCTGAACTGACCGAATGCGATTTATTGCTAACCCCTAAACGCCTATATCGAACTGGTGATTTGGCAAGATGGTTTCCAGATGGAAATATTAAATATATAGGACGTAAGGATAATCAAGTGAAGATAAGAGGGAATCGAATTGAAATTGGCAAAGTTGAGTCGCAAATTCTTCAGATACGTTCAATTAAAGAAGCAATTGTTACAGTATATCCAGATGCCCAAAATGAACAAACATTATGTGCTTATTATGTAGTAAATGAAGAACTATCTAATAGAGAGTTAAGAGATAACTTATCTATGTATTTACCGAATTATATGATACCTACATATTTTGTACACCTGAATAAAATCCCATTAACTCCAAATGGGAAATTTGATATTAAATTATTGTCAGCATCTAAAAAAATTATGCAAACTGATGTTGAATATGTTTCACCGGATACTTTTATACAGAAAACATTTGCACGTGTATGGGTGAAGGTGTTAGATGTGAAATGGGTGGGTATACATTATCATTTCTTAGAATCAGGATATAAAGTTTAGATTCAACACTTGTTTAGATACCTAACAATTTCCAATATTCGCAAATATGTTCAGCCGATAAAAAATGCAAATATATAAGATAGGGTTAAAATTAAATACGATGCTCAGATGGAATGACATATATGCAATTGTGTATGAGGATGTTTTGAATTTAAACTAAAATAAGGTTAATGAATGTGTGATTTTTACATATTAAGACGAAGCCTAGAGGAGAGATTCGTCTTTGTTTGTATTTTGGTATTTAACATATGTATTATTCTACCAATGAGAAATTTAAGCGAAATGTTAAGATTTCAAAAACCTAAAAATGATGTTCTGCACTAGTTTCTAATAAAATATATACTAAATGTAGTAGAAAAGTCTGCAGGTTATAATAGTAAAATTCGATCCTACAGTAAAAAAATAAAAAATTTATTTATTGAGTTAGGACATAATCATACTATTCATAAATAATGAACTAAATTTATATGATAATTTAAAATTTCTTTCAATTAAAAATAATGTTCGTTTTAGAAATTTTAATAAGAATTAAAAAATGTTGAATTATAGTATGCAGAAAGATTTGTGAAAGAAATAAGTATCGAATGTGTTGTATTAGAAGTAACGATTTATGAGGAAGAAATGAGGCTAAGAGATTTGAAAAGAAGGCAGAAAAAAAGCTTCGGCTGAAAGAAGATAAGGAAATATTTTGAAATGTTATAGTTATATTTGATAAAAAATAAAAGATGTAAAATTGCATCAATCTATCAATTGTCAAAAGAAAGGACGGTTTAATGTGCAGTATTTATGCTATCAAGAATTTGAAATCTATGGATGAAACCACATACAATAGCCTGTTAAATTTGGTTTCAATAGAAAAGAAAAGAAAAATAGAACGTTATAAAAAAAAAGAAGATGCTTATAGAACTTTGTTAGGTGATGTAATGATTAGATCTATTATTTGTAAACGTTATAAAATATCTAATCAAGATATAAAGTATACTTACAATAAGTATGGTAAGCCGGATTGGGTAGGAGATAAGTTTTTTTGTTTTAATATTTCTCACTCAGGAGATTGGATTGTTTGTATTGTAGGTAATACTTCAGTAGGTATAGATATTGAACAAATACGTCCAATCAAGTTAGAAACAATTTCACAAGTTTTTTCAATGAAGGAAATTGAGGATTTGAATTTAAAGGTATTAACCGAAAAAAATGATTATTTTTATGATTTATGGACTTTGAAAGAAAGTTATATCAAGGCAATTGGCACAGGTCTTTCAACTTCTTTCAACTCTTTTACCATAAAAAAAAATGAGGAGGAAGGTATTAGTATTAATCAAGGTGATACAAATAGTGCTTACTTTTTTAAACAATATCATATAGATTCTGATTATAAATTATCAGTATGTGCCAATTCTAATCAATTTCCGCATAAAGTTATCCTTAAAAACATACATGAAATTATTCATGACATATCTGAAACTGTTAGTATATCCATTTATTCATGACGGTGTTTGCATAAGGTAGTTTACTCAGACTGATAGAGTGTTTAGTGTACTGGTAAATTTAAAAGGAATAATAAGTTTCTTTTTGAAAAAAACGCTTATTATTCTTTTTGTTTAAAAATATGGAATTTATTATTAAAAATAATACAATGTTATAGCGATATATTTAAATGTAATATAAAACAAATTAAAAAAATTTATTATCGTTAAGCAATTTGAGGTGCGATATAGTTATAAAGAATGTAAAGAGTACGTGTGTAAATATGATTATTTTTGAAATTTTGTTATAAGCCTAAAATAAAAGAAAAGGGAAGGAATACATATATGGATTTGAAAGGGAAAATTGCTTTAGTAACTGGTGCTGCACAAGGTATTGGAGCTGCTGTAGTTAAAGCTCTGGCTGAACTAGGTGTATCTGTAGTAGCAGTAGATAAAAATGAAGAAGTATTAGATAGAATGGCAAAAAAATTACAAAAAAAAAATCAACATGTTGTTGTCTTTCGAGCAGATGTTAGTGATCGCAAAAGGATAGATAAAATAGTAGAAGAAGTTGAATCTACTATGGGGCCAATTGGTATTTTAGTAAATGTAGCAGGAATCTTACGTATTGGCTCTGTTGAATCTTTGAGTGATGAGGATTGGCATTCAACATTTGAAGTGAACACTACGGGTGTATTTTATGTTTCGCGTGCTGTAATTCAATATATGAAGCCCCGTAGGGAGGGGGTAATTGTTACCATAGGTTCAAATGCATCTAGTATACCACGTGTAGGAATGTCTGCATATGCAGCGTCTAAAGCTGCAGTTACTTCGTTTACCAAAACTATGGCTTTAGAATTAGCCGAATATAATATCCGCTGTAATATTGTATCACCAGGTTCCACAGAAACTGAAATGCAACAAAAAATGTGGAATGATGAGAGTGATATGGAAAAAGTAATTAAAGGTTCTCTAGAAAATTATAAATTAGGGATTCCTTTAAAAAAATTGGCTACACCTTCTGATATTGCAGAAGCAGTTTTATTTTTGGTCTCTAACCGTTCTGCACATATTACAATGCATAATATGTGTGTTGATGGAGGAGCAACTTTAGGAGTGTAGTATTAAATGTGGGAGGTTATTAGTAGATGAGTTATATGACTGAATATAAAAATTCAGCTCTACAATTATTAGATGATTATAAAGTTGGTTCTTCATTTTTTTTTGCTTCACCAACCCGTACAATCTTAACTGAAGGAGAGTTTACTACAGTAAAGCATCATGAAATTGAAAGTTTTCCAGAACTTGTACAAGCGGTATTAAGTAATGCAAAACAAGCAGGAAATCCTAATCCTATCGTTGTCGGTGCCTTGCCATTTGATTGTAGAAAAGAAGTTCAACTTATTGTACCGGAATATTGCAGAACTTCTGAGCGTTTACAATTGGATACAACAAATCATCTTGAAACAAATGCGAACTTAACATTTGAAATGTCACCAGTCCCAGAGCCTGAAGTGTATATGAATGGTGTGAAGCAAGGGATTGAAAAAATTCAGGATGGAGATTTAAAGAAAATCGTTCTATCTAGATCGCTAAATGTTAAATCTTCAGAGAAGATTGATAAACAAAAACTACTTCGCGAATTAGCAGAGCATAATAAGCATGGTTATACATTTGCTGTGAATTTACCGAAAGGTGAAAACGAGAACAATAAGACATTAATTGGAGCAAGCCCTGAATTACTCGTCTCACGTAATGGTATGCAAGTTACTTCTAATCCGTTAGCTGGTTCAAGACCTCGTAGTGTAGATCCAGTGGAAGATAAGAGAAGAGCAGAGGAATTACTCTCTTCACCAAAAGATTTACATGAACATGCAGTAGTAGTTGAAGCGGTAGCTGCTGCGCTTCGTCCGTACTGTCATACATTGCATGTGCCAGAAAAACCATCAGTTATTCATAGTGAAGCAATGTGGCATTTGTCTACAGAAGTGAAAGGTGAGCTTAAGGATCCAAATACTTCTTCTTTAGAATTAGCAATCGCTCTTCATCCTACGCCAGCAGTTTGCGGAACGCCGATAGAAGAAGCGAGAGAGGCTATTCAAAAAATTGAGCCATTTGACCGTGAATTCTTTACAGGAATGTTAGGGTGGAGCGATTTAAATGGAGATGGCGAATGGATTGTTACAATTCGTTGTGCTGAAGTGCAAGAAAATACACTTCGTTTATATGCAGGAGCTGGAGTTGTTGCTGAGTCAAAACCAGAAGATGAGTTAGCGGAAACATCAGCTAAGTTCCAAACAATGCTGAAGGCTTTAGGGCTAAGAGATAATTCGCTGAATGAAAAATAGGGGGACGAAAGAATGTTAACAGGTTATACGGAATGGCCAAAAGAATTTGCCGATCGTTACCGAGAAGAAGGATGTTGGCTTGGTGAAACATTTGGCGGAGT